>CALRLN020000190.1:0-9288 GCA_943368675.1 Chitinophaga pinensis
TCATACTGAAAAGCATTACCTGTTTGATACCGAATCTTTTCAGAAAGAAAGGAATAGCCAGAATAAACAGTGTCTCTGAAATCTGCGAAATAGACATGATTATGGCCGGATACTTAACCGCAATTGAATCTTTGTAGGCATCGGTGGTGGCAAAGTCATGTAAAAAAGTATCGCCATAGGCATTCGTTAATTGCAGTGATGCTCCCAGAAACATTGAGAATATAAAGAACATGGCAATTTTTACATCTTTAAATAGAAGAAAAGCATTCAGACCAAGCATTTCGGCAAATGTTCTCTTATCCGTTTCTGCGGCAAGAGGCGGGCAGTTTGGCAAGGTAAATGAGTAAACCGCCAGCGTTACGGCGGCTCCGGCAGCAATATAAAACTGGTTGGCAGAGGTTTCATTGCCTGTAAGGCTAATCACCCATAAAGCTACCACAAACCCAACGGTACCCCAGACCCTGATAGGAGGGAAGTCGTTTACTATGTCGGTCTTACTGTTGTTCAGGATGGTATAAGCAATCGAGTTGGCCAGGGCTATGGTTGGCATATAAAAAATAACCACAAGCAAGATTACCCAGAAGAAATCGTTCGGGTTATCAACCTGAGGTATATAAACCAAAGCTGCTGCTCCTAGCAGGTGCAGAATACCGTATAACTTTTCGGCGCTTATCCATTTATCGGCAATGATTCCGGTTAAGGTTGGCATAAAAAGAGAGGCTATACCCATAGTAGAGAAAATTGCCCCGAACTCGGCTCCTGACCAATGTTTATTCTGGAACCAATAAGCACCTATAGTAAGGAGCCAGCAAGCCCAGATAAAAAACTGTAGGAAATTCATAATGATAAGCCTGAACCTGATACTCATTTTAAAAGGGTTTAGTTTATTTAAATAAAATTAAATTACAGAAAATAAGACTCGCCAAAAGGTTTATTGTTAATTAAACTGCTTAATTTTGAACGGGAAAGGCAAATATTGATTTATTAAAATAGGCGTTGGAATTCCTGCTTGCAATAAAAACCACGGCCTGCCGTTTTGTAACTGAAAGCCCTTTGGTTGCCCGCCGGCAAAAAGACTTGTTTTAAAATGAGCAGATTTCCTGTAATTCCTGAAGAACGTTTCATATAGCGTTTAGGTATTTGCATTAATTTTAAATATAGTTTATTGATGATTTTCAATATGGTTCCTTATTTTGTGTTACTTTTTGAGAGTTCAGCCGTGAATTAAACAAATTTTCTTGAATTGAACACATTTTGTTATCTTTTTATCTTGAAGTAGGTTTAAAATCATTATTCCGCCTGTATAAGTATTGAGGTTGGTATAATACTATTAAAGTGCAATCACATTTCTTAAACGAAAGTTATTCCTGATTAACCGAGTGAAATATTTTCTATCCATTATTTTTATTTTACTATTCTTTAATCATAGTAAAGGACAACTTCTGTATCGTACTCGTTATAAATCAGCATTGATGGTTGAAACTTTCGCCTCAAGTCCGATTTTGTCTATTAATTATGAACACCTCCCTGTTCGCTGGCGAACCAGTTTTTTGAGTCTCCGCGGAGGGATAGGCTTTTTGCCGGGTGGAGGTGTGAATAGCCTGAATGTTAAAAATGCTGCTGGAGCCTCGTTTCCCATATCGGCTACGTATAACTTCCTTTTCAATAATCTGCGCAAGCGTGTCTTTAACAGGGTTTACAAAAGATGTAAGAGTGCGCCTTCAAGAATATCGTCCGAACTTTTTGGAGAAACAGGGCTTGGCTATACTTTTGGAGCATATCCGGATGGAGAAACCCGGCATAACAGCTATTTTATTATTGGTCTAAGACAACAAGTAGTTTTTGATATACCGCCCCATCCAAGAGTTATCTACCTGCGGGCGAATTTAACTCCATCTTATGCAAACAGTAAATTTGAAATGAGGGGAGGTGTAAGCCTGGGGATATCTATAAAATAAAGAGGGCTATTTTCACCGCCCTCTTTACCTTTTCAGATGCCCTCACTTTTTTCGGCAGTTTTCGTATTATCTTCTGCGTGTCGGTCAATCAATTTATTGATTGGGTCAATTCCCGCTTTTTTCGGCTCTTCTTTTACTCTTATAGTAAAGGTATTGTTCTTCCTGTTTATCTTGTGTTTCTTCAGGTACAATAGTTTATCCTGACCCTCTTTATCAACTCCGTATACACCTACATCAATCCAGTCATTAATAGGTATCGCAGTTTCATTACCCGAGCTATCCGCTCTGAATTTCTCGTTGATTGTGTTTATTGTCACTTCAAAGGTTTTGTCTTTCAGAGGTTTATATTCTACTTTTTCTACCTTGTTTTCAAAGAAAGTAATAGTTTCAAACATATCTGTTATAATACTTTTGAGTGAATCAGGCGTTTGCTGTTTAAAGTATTTCAATAAATCGTTGCTTGTGGGATACCGCTTGTTTTTTGAATCAGGCCCCGGATATTGCCAGTCTGCAAGAAAATTCCTCAATGCCAGATTGACCTTTTCTTCCCCTATGTAATCCTGCAAAGCAAACATAACAACCGAACCCTTGCGGTAATGAATATAGCCCTGTCCTTCAACCATATTTAGTGGCTGCTCTTTTTTGAGTTCAGTGGCTCGGCCTGTCAGATAGCTGTTTAGCTCATATTTAAGGAATTTCTGCATCAATTCAGGCTTAACGGCATGTTTCATTACCATTAAAGCTGAGTATTGCGCCTGGGTTTCAGAGATCATGGCATTCCCTTTTACATTGGCTTCGGCTACCTGATGCCCCCACCATTGATGTCCCAGTTCATGGGCTGTTACATAAAATGGCATATCAAGGTCTTTTTTAGGGTCTGATACTTTCTGAATAAAACCTATTCCCTCCGAAAACGGAACCGTATTAGCAAACGACTGGGCAAACTCGGCATATCTCGGAAACTCCATGATGCGCATCTGACGATATTGATAGGGGCTGAAATTTTTAGAAAAATAATCGAACGAGGCCTTCATGGAAGCCATCATTTTATCTAAATTATATTCATGTCCTTTGTTATAATAAATCTCCAGATTCACATCACGCCATTTATCTTTTTTAACTTCATATTTTGCCGAAACTATCGAATAAAAATTACACATAGGTACATCCATTTTGTAGTGGAAATACTTGCGGTCGTTTTCATTCCAGGTTTTTTGTAAATAACCCGGTGCTATAGCCGTCTGATCCTTATCTGTGCCTATTGTCATTTCAAAGCGGATATAGTCGGCATCATCACCAAACAAGCTCTGAGATAACCCCAAAGGGTTATTCTGCTCCATCATGCGCTCTTTCTCCGGCAGTTTATGTTTGCGGCGATTATTATCATCACTGATTTCATAAGTATCCGAATAGCCGATAGTAGGGAAATATAAATTATTAAAGAAGGTGCCATTATACACAATATCTGTATTGCCTCCGCCGGCTACAAAACCTTTGGTTTCAAACCGGGTTTTGAACGACATCTTAACTGAATCTCCGGGAGCCAGGGGTTTATTGAGCGTATAGATGGTGTAGCCATATTTGCTGTAGGTCTTGTTCTCTCTGGCGCCGTTTTCGAATTTCAGATATTCAAGTTTCATCTTGTGTTGCATATCGTTCTGAATATGCACATCTGCCATAGGCTTTTCTGTTTTATTCTTCAGCCAGAAATAGCCTTCAGCCGTAAAATCACGGTTTTTTGGATAAATCTCGACCCTTAGGTTTACATCAACGATTTTTGGCTGCGGCAGGTTTTCAAATTTCTTCAGTGTTTTTTCATAGGCTACTCTTCTTTCGTCTTCTTCTTCACGGGTTTCATATTCGTTCAGACGATTGGTATTGTAAAATACATAACAACCTGTTGCAATGAATACAATGAAAGCGAAAATACCAATGCTTAGAATCGGACGTGTAAGGCGTATTTTCCCTACTTTTATACGGGTTTTCATAACAGCCTCAGAACCACGAACGGAGAAAACAACTGCAACAATAAATAAAAAGGCCACTAAAGCAAACCAATACAATTTAAGCCAGGAGAACCTGGTAATAAAATGGCCGTATTTGTTCATATCTGAGTAATCGCGCAGACTGCCACTACCGAAAGAGAATAATGGGTGCTGGATACCCGAAGCCCCCAGGAAAAAGGTAATCAGAAAGAAAACAAACATCATGGCAAAACCTACAAACTTATTGTTGGCTATTACCTGCACAAAGAACGATAACAAGGTGTATAATACAAGGAAAATGAGCGTGTTTAAGAAAAGCGCTTTAAAGTATAAAGAGATTTCGAAATTGAAATATCCATGACTTGCCTGAATCAGAATACCTGAAAGCACCAGAATCAATAACAGGCCAATATACACAATAAACAAACCAAGAAACTTGGCAAAAAGATTTACCCAGTCTGGCACGGGAGTAGCGTCTATAATAAGATGCATATTCGTAATACGCTCTTTCCAGATAATTTCTCCTGAATAGAACACCACTATAATCAGAAAATACAGGTCGAAGTTATTCAGCAAGCCTATTACATTAGCCGTAATAGGGTAGGAGCTTGTACCGTACATTTCCTGAAAATAAAACGAACTTACGCTTAAATCTGCCAGCCCTACAAAAATAATGGCAATAAAAGGCACTTCTCTCACTATCATTTTTGTATAAAATACGGCCTCTTTCCAGAGTTGTTTCAGATTTGTGCCAAAGCCGCTGAACTGGTGCACTAAAGGAATTTGAACTGTTTCAGGCTGAATGATTGATTTTTTTTCTTTGATGGCCTTTTTCTTAAACAAACTACTGCGCACCACATTATAGCTAAAAGAAAAATAGGTTATAATAAGAATAAGCAGAGCAAAACTACACCAGATGACACGATTCCAAAGCAATAGACCATCTAATGGCGCAATCTGTGAGTTTTTCTGGGCGGGTGTCCAGTATTCTGTATAAATACTGAAGGCCCGATAACAGAATGGGTCAAGCATTGCAGCCAGGGTTTTATTGTCAATATCACCTAAAATAGTATCTGTTATCTGGTATAAAACAAATAAGATTATTCCCTGGGTATAGATAACAATTGTTGAACGGCTCAATGCTCCGGCAGCAAAGAAAATCGAACCCTGAATGAATAAGTTTGTAATGCCCCAGAAAAGGAAGGGTTGTAGATATGACCAGGCATTAAAAGGAAGCATTTTTTTCCCTTTCCATGATGGATCCCAGGGTAAATACTCACCTATCGTAAAGCCTAACATAAGTGCCATCCAGATGGCTGAATAAATCATTACCATCACGATGAATGAACCCAGAAAACGGCCTAAGAGATAATCAAATTTAGAAACTGTTGTACTGAACATCAGCGACTCCATTTTATGCTCGAAATCTCTCAATACGGCAACTCCCATAATAGCCGAACAGATAAAAGTCATAAAGAAAGTCATGATGATGATCATCGTGCTTAAAAAGAAGGGCGAATTCTCTTTGATTTGTCCTCCGGCCACTCCTTCAAATCCCACATATTTGGAAGTGGCAGCTGCAAAGCAAAGAACAAACAGAATGGCAAAGTAAATATATGTAGCAGGTCGGTTTTTACGGTACGAAAACTCAAACCTTAATATTTCTTTCAACATAATAGTAAAGAGGATAAGGTTTAAGCAAATATTTTTGAAAAATACACATCTTCTAAATCTCCTTCAACGGGCTCAAAGGTTCCGTCAGGGTTGCTCTCAGCAAAGACATGAATGATTGGATTGCCCGCTATCAGCTTCTCAGAAATAACCTTAAAGTTTTGCTTATAATCACTTAGTTCGGCTTTGCTGATACGCTTCTCCCATATTTTTCCTGCAATTGCCGCGAGGGCTTCATCCGGACTCCCCTTGAACAATACTTCGCCTTTATTGAAAACGGCCATATCAGAACATAGCTCCTTTACATCATCAACAATATGTGTTGAAAGTATTACCACGGTATTTTCACCTAATTCAGATAATAAATTCAGAAAACGGTTACGCTCGGCAGGGTCTAAGCCGGCGGTGGGTTCATCGACTATAATCAGTTTAGGATTAGCCAGAAGCGCCTGCGCAATACCAAAGCGTTGTTTCATACCGCCCGAGTAACCACCCAGATTTTTCTTGCGGGCGTCCCAGAGATTGGTTTTTTGTAATAAGGCTTCTACCACAGATTTGCGTTCATGGGCATTTATAATACCTTTTAATACAGCCAGGTGATTTAACAACGTAACTGCATCAACTTTCGGATATACTCCAAATTCCTGGGGCAGGTATCCCAGGGTTTTACGTACCTCATCTTTCTGGGTCAAAACATTGATATTTCCGAGTGTAATCTCTCCGCTATCAGGCTCCTGAAGGGTAGCTATGGTTCGCATCAGTGATGATTTTCCGGCACCGTTAGGGCCAAGTAATCCGAACATTCCCTGATTGATAGTAAGATTAACATCCTTCAGAGCATGCACGCCATTGGAATATGTCTTGTTTAAATTGGTAATAGTAAGGTGCATAAAAAAGAGAAGCGTTTAGATAGTAAATAATACAGGCTTTAATTATAAGAATAATTGAGCAAAAACTGTAAAAATTTATGATAAATGGATTTTATCAGGATATGAAAGCACTATCCTGTACACTTTGGGAAACAATTATTCAAAACCCGGTAATTTACTTACTGACTACTTCGGCTGCAAACTTCAGGTATTGCTCCCAGTCATAGGCATTCATATCATGTTTACCTGAGCGGTAATGGTAGCGGATATGACTACCAACATGGTGGTCGACTGGTGGGCGTGAGTCAACCCCCAGGCCTGGCTTCCCATATAAAGCAAAAACAGGTTCGGCATTTTTCAGGGATAAGAACTCTCCGTTCGGATCTGCCCACTGATCGCCTTCGGCACTTGAAACATAGACAGGACGCGGAGCAATCAGACCAAATAACTGATGTTGGTCAACAGGTAATGATTGAATATTACCGCTATAAGTTTTGTATCTGGCAGAAAACCAATGAGGGAAGTTAGTGTTTATTATTTCGTGTGTTTCACCATACCAACGTCTTTTCAAGGCTGCGCCGCCTTCACCCGATTCATTGGAAATGAAAGCTGCAAAGCGTTGATCTTGTGCTGCGGCCCAGAAAGCTGCTTTCCCTAGTCTCGAATGACCAATGGCTATGGCTTTTTTGCTGTTTATGTCGGCATCAGTTTCCAGATAGTCGAGCATCCGGCTCAGTTGCCAGGCCCACGCACCCATAGCACACCATTTTTTTTCATCATCCATGCTCATAGCGCCTCTTAGTCCTGATTTCCATCCATCTGCATGGTCAGGCTCAATATCTCCATAGTAAGCAGTTGCCATCGCAAAACCTTTGTCAATAATCATTTCGGCAGGCCAGCTTTCTACTACCGCTTTACCTCTTGATGCTTCCAAAGCCTTATGATCTTTTACCCTTTCAGGATTTTTCTGAAAATCAACCATCCAGTTCTGCGTAATCAGCACATCAGGGTCATTGCCAAGAGAATGATTCCCTTCAAAATTAAGACCTACAAATACAGGAGGTTTAATTACATTTTTGGGGATATATAAAAGAATATTGATTCCTTTTAATTGGGGATAATCATCAAAAGTGATAAGTATTTGCTTACGAATGGCTTTTCCACCTAAAGCACTGTTATTTGTTTCTAGTATTTTGAACTGCTTTTTGGTAGAGATTGAAGGAGTAAGACCATAAACATTTTCAGCAAATAGCTGAAGCAAGGCCGGGCGATTTGCCTCCCACTGCTTTATAGAAGTGATTTTCTTATTATTAACTCCTATAAGAATATCGGGCAGAGTATAAGGCGGTATTTTAGCCTCATCATAATTAACATTTTGCGCCATCATGCTTTTTGAGATAAGGGATAGAATGATGATAAGTCTTTTCATAGATGTATAAAAAAAGAGGCACATCTTTTATCAAAGATATGCCCCGGGAATGTTAATTTTTCAAATCTTCAACTTCTTCAATAGTTTTAGGAATAGGTTTGCCCAATACCTGATAGCCATCTGCTGTTATCAGGCAGTTATCTTCTATACGCACACCACCAAAATCTTTATACTGTTCTAATTTTTCATAATTAATGAAATCGATAAATTTTTTCTCAGATTTCCATTTGTCAATCAGTTCAGGAATAAAATATAGGCCCGGTTCTACTGTAATGACATAGCCTTCTTCCAATTCTTTGGCCATACGCAACGATTTTAAACCTAATTGAGCGCTTCTTTCTAATCCTTCCCGATAACCCACATAGTTTTCTCCCAGATCTTCCATGTCATGTACGTCCAGCCCGATGGCATGGCCTAAGCCATGAGGCATGAAAAGCCCCTGAACACCCTCATTAAGCATTTCATCCACGTCACCTTTTACAAAGCCCAGATCAGATAGACCTTCCAGCAATATACGGTTGGCTAATAAATGTACATCTCTATATTGAATACCGGGTTTCAATGCGGCTATAGCACTTAGTTCCATTTTCAATACCAGATTATAGATTTCTTTTTGCTTTTCTGTAAACTTCTTGCTAACTGGTATTGTACGTGTAATATCTCCTGCATAGCACATCCGGTTTTCTGCACCCGAATCATTAAGAGCCAATCTCCCTTCTGTCATGGTATTGCCGTGATAGTGGTTATGAAGCGTCTGCCCGTTTACACTGAATATAATAGGGTAGGCCAATTCACCGCCAAACTCCAGCGCTTTGCCATGTATGATAGATGCTATTTCAAACTCTTTTCTGCCTGCTTTGGTTTCCCTCATGGCGGCTATGTGCATTTCACGGCATATATTTACGGCTTCCTCCATTTGCGCAATTTCTTCGACTGATTTATATGCCCGCTGTGCAATAATGGCTTTAATAAGTTCAGCAGAGGCCTTTGCTTTCAGTTGGCTTACGGGTATGTTCAGCCATTCGCTCAGCTTAAACATATTCTCGTAGCGATAAGGTGGCGTGAAATGTACTTTTGCGGCTCCTGCCAGTTTAGCGGCCAGTTTTGAGTAAGGTTCGGTGCGATATACACCAACTTTACGAGCCTGGTCCGACAATGTAGGTTGTGGCCCCACCCAGATAATGTCATCCATCGTAAATTCATCGCCGAAAATAATTTCCTCACCTGAATCTACGTCTATTATTGCTGCTAAATTGGCAAGGCTTATTCCGAAATAATATAAAAAATTACTGTCCTGACGATAGCGATAGGTATTATCATGGTAGTTCATGGGTGCTTCTTCGTTGCCCATGATTAAAATTAATCCACCGCTAACG
>CALRLN020000191.1:0-9268 GCA_943368675.1 Chitinophaga pinensis
ATGATGATAAATCACCGAATACACAACACTCGCTGAATCTTGTACCTTGTATAGTAGTTGATAAAACAGATCGTTTTCAGGTAAAAGACGGTAAGTTAGGCGACATCGCCCCTACTATTCTCACTTTGATGGGCGTAGAAATACCAAAAGAAATGACCGGAAATGTGTTGATTTCATAAGCAGTACTTTTGATATAATAAAAGACCCCGGAGAATCATCTTCGGGGTCTTTTATTATGTTCGGGTTACACAACATTATGCATAAACCTCTTCTGCAATTTTATTAAACTCGTCAACTTTAATTGTTTTCTTTTCTACAGTAAGGTTGGCTTTCAGAAACTCACGTACTTTCTTACCAAAAGCACGATCAGTATAACGACGTACGGCGTTATCCTTGTTTTCTTTAAGGGTTTTACGAGCCATATTGTCAATGAGGTCTTCCAGACCTTCATAAGAGTATGCACCGAAATAGTTACGCATTTCAGCCTTTACTTCTTCTACTATATCATTGTACTCTAGCTTGATGTCATTGTTCCCTGCAACTTCATTACGAATCAGATCTAATCTTAAACCACGGGCAAAAGCATCATAATCTTTTTCGATGTCTTCTTCTGTAAACTTACCATCGTTGATATTCAACAACCATTTCTTCAGGAATGCATCAGGCAATTCAATATGAATATTATCTAACAAGGTCTTTTCCACTTCGAAGTCCAGCAGATAATCACTTTCACGTTCGTAGTTTTCTTTAACAATTCTTTTGATTTCTTCTCTGAACTCTTCTTCGCTTGTTACTTTACCAGGGCCAACTGCTTTGTCAAAAAAATCCTGATCAATATCAGCCGGAGATACTCTGGTGATTTTCTCTACTGTAAATTCAAACTCACCGCTTAAAGCCGCAGCTTCCTCTTCGCTTTTGCCGGTAGCAAAACCTAAATCTTTTGGATTTTCAAAAATTGACTGAATGTCAAACTTTACACTGCTGCCTTTTTCTAAACCTTTAAATATATGAAAAGAATCTTCACGCACACGGCCTGTTGAAATAGTAGCATCTTTTATTTCAGTTTCTGTTGATTCCTGTTTCAAAGTTCCAAAGACCAGATCTTCTTTCTCTACTTCCTCTGCCTCTTCGTCTTTTCCGAAACGACGACGGATATCTTCAATCGCTTCTGTTACTCTCTCTTCAGTAGGCTCTATATCATAGTTTGTAATGGCAGGAATTGCGCTCAGATCAACTGTAAAATCAGATGCCAGACCTAAATCATACTCAAACGAAAATTCTTTGCTTGCTTCCCAGTCAATTTTAGACGATAGTTCGTTATCAGGCATTGGGTCACCAACTACACGTAGTTTATTAGCTGTTACATACTCATTGGTAGTTTTAGCAACCATATTAATTACTTCGTCTACCAGAATACTTTTACCGTATAATCTTTGAATATATTCTCTTGGAACCATACCCGGGCGGAAACCTTTCACCTGAGCAGTTTTTGTATATTGTTTAATCTTTTTATCTACTTCCGGCTTGTAGTCTGCCTCTGTAACACTTACTTTAAGTCTGCCCGTAGTTGCAGATGTCTTGTCGAATATTGTTTCCATTATGTAGGAATATGAGGTTTATTTGATAAAAATCGCCACATCCAGTCCCGAAGATCTGAATGACCATTAGTTTTATAGAGCTAAAACTGGTATTATTAAAAAACCCCCTGACCAGGCAAGGTTCAGAGGGTTGTCTGTACGGGCGGAGGGACTCGAACCCCCATGCCTTGCGACACCAGATCCTAAGTCTGGCACGTCTACCAATTTCGCCACGCCCGCATCGCTCATTTCCGTTCAGTTGTTAATGAATCGGGCTGCAAAGGTAATCACTATTTATATTCTTGTCAACCCCTTTTCAAAAAAATTTTATTTTTTTTCAAACTTTTTTTTCTGTCACATAAAAAATGAAAATTTACGGCTCGTGTTAAAAATTATTTGCGGTTCAGTTAATGATTGAGTATATTAGTCTTTAGGAATACAATAAAACAAAGAGAATGTTAGGAGATATAGCAGAAAAAGTGGAAACCAGTCGTCAGTCTGAGCCAATGATAGATCTTGAAAAAGAACGAACAGAAATATTAGCGAAGTATCGTCGATTACTAAGGGCTGCTAAACCAACCCTGAAAGAAGACGATGCCAAGCAGATAAAAAAAGCATTTACGATTTCGATGGAAGCCCATAAGGATATGAGGCGAAAATCCGGAGAACCTTATATTTATCACCCACTCGAAGTAGCCCAGATATGTGTAGAAGAAATCGGACTGGGTGCTACGTCAATTATCTGTGCTTTGCTGCATGATGTAGTAGAGGATACAGATATGACTCTGAAAGAAATTGAAGCCCAGTTTGGTGCGAAAGTGGCCCGCATTATTGATGGCCTTACAAAAATATCAGGCAATTTTGAACAGGGAACCTCGGCTCAGGCCGAAAACTTCCGGAAGATGCTCATCACTCTTTCAGAAGATGTGCGCGTGATACTGATAAAACTGGCCGACCGATTACATAATATGCGTACGTTGGGCAGTATGGCCCGTAATTCGCAACTGAAAATTGCCCATGAAACGATTTTCATCTATGCGCCTCTTGCTCACCGCCTCGGTTTATACAAAATAAAGTCTGAACTCGAAGACCTATACCTTAAGTATACCGAGCCGGAGATGTTTAAGGATATTGCCCAGAAACTCAAAAGTACCAAAGCCACACGCGACCGCTTTATTGACAATTTCATTAAGCCTCTTAAGCGAAAACTTCAGGAAACCGGCCTTGAGTTTGTGATTAAAGGCCGTCCTAAGCATATCTATTCAATCTGGAATAAGCTGAAGAAACAAAATACGACCTTCGAAGAAATTTTTGATTTGTTTGCTATCAGGATTATCCTAACAAATGTATCTCAGGAAAAGGAAAAATCTGCCTGCTGGCAGGTCTATTCAATTGTAACAGATGAATATAAGCCCAATCCGGACAGATTAAAAGACTGGATTTCTATTCCGAAAGCTAATGGCTATGAATCTTTGCATACCACGGTAATGAGCCATACCGGCCAGTGGGTAGAGGTCCAGATTCGCACCGAGCGGATGGATGAAATTTCGGAAAGAGGTTATGCAGCGCACTTCAAATATAAAGGGAATGACACCTCAATGAATGCTCCGCTTGACCGCTGGATTAATCAGGTTAGAGAAACCCTGGTATCAGGAGATAAGTCAGCTATTGAATTTCTGGAAGATTTCAGAGGTAATTTCTATAACGAGGAAGTTTTTGTTTTTACACCCAAAGGCGACCTGAAGGTATTAAGAAAAGGAGCCACGGTTCTTGATTTTGCCTTTGAGATTCATACTGAAATCGGAAGAAAATGCACAGCCGGCAAAGTAAACAGTCAATTGGTACCTATCAGTTATGTTTTACAGAACGGCGACCAGTTAGAAATTCTGACCACAAAAAGCCAGAAGCCATCAGAAGACTGGCTCAGGTTTGTAACTACTTCTAAGGCAAAGGCACGGATAAAAGATTTATTAAAAGAAGAAAATAAGGTTTATTATAGCGATGGGAAAGAGATTATTACCAAAAAATTCAAGACATTAGGTCTGGAAAATAATCTTGAGACACTTAATCAGTTAAGAGCTTACTTCAATAAAAAAGACTATAACGACCTTTATTATGCTTTCGGCAAGGCTTATATTATGCCGGATGAAATCAAGAAGTTCAAGTCTGAAAGAGATGCCCGGTTAAACAAGCAGGCTAAAATTGAAATAGACAACAAGGCTTTTATTGACGCTAAAAGTTTTGAAAAAGAGATTAAGAAGGTAAAAGGCGATGACACGCTCTTTATTGGTGATGATTTACAGGAAATTGATTTTACGTTAGCCCGTTGTTGTAATCCCATACCCGGCGATGACGTTTTTGGTTTTCTGACTGTAAACGAAGGTATAAAAATCCATAGAAACTCATGTCCTAATGCGCAGCAACTATTGTCACAATATGGCAATCGGGTTATTAAAGCACGGTGGTCTTCTCAGGTGGCCAAAGCCTTTGTTGCAACCATACATTTAGATGGCATTGACCGCATGGGTATGATACAAGACATATCAAAGGTTATCTCGAGTGAATTACATATTAATATGCGTTCTTTGGCAGTTGATACAAATGATGGTATATTTACCGGGGATATAAAACTATATGTACAAGATACACGACATTTAGAAACCTTAATGAAGCAATTAGGAGAGATAGAAGGTGTTCATCAGGTAACGCGTGTCGACGTAGGAAACTAAAACTAAACATCGCCATACGTAAATCTATAAAATACTCCATGATGAAATCTTTCGCTATTCTATTAATTCTCGTAGTTATCAGTTTACATACATCTGCCCAAAACCAGGATACACTTACCACCAAAAGAGTATTTCTGACTACAAAAATTTATAGAAATGGTTTTAAGCTTTCAAATAAAAAGATTTTAAGCTTATATAACGATACCTGGCAGCCTAAAGTAAAATATAAATGGGGTTACTATATGAACCCTGTAGCCCCGATAGTAACTATTGCAGGTATAGGCATGGCGGCAATTGCCCTGAAAGGACAGAATGCCTCGGCGATAGTAAAAGGCAGCGAAGTTCAATATAAAATCCGCAGCATGCCCAAACTATTAGTAGGCATTGGAATAGCAGCAGCAGGATTTTGTATGATAGAATCTTCTAACGAATTAGTGCAGCACTCTGTTGATATTTATAATGCTAAATTAAAAAGCCAGAAACCTTTAGCTTCTTTTATACAAAAAGTAAACTTTGGTATTACCGAATCAAACGGCATAGGTCTGATTCTAAGGTTTTAATACTGTAGTAGTAATAAGCGTCTGTCTATATTTTAGGTTTAGCTTCTAAAATATTATTAGTGGCAATATAATTTGCCAGAGCATCTGCAAATATACCACACCCCTTCTCACTCAGATGGCATATATCACAAAAGTAGTCAACCTCCTGAGGAATGATTTTGCGCATATCCAGATAATACGTTTTATGCTCAACAGCCAGCCTGGTTAATATATCATTATGTACTTCAATCCCTTTCTGAGTATTCTTTGTATCTCCCCACACTGTTACTATAGCAGCCCTGGCACAATTTTTAGCAAAATATTGTGCATCAGAAGGATCTCCCAATAAATTAACATCCGGAAAGAAAGAAGTATAAGCCATTAAAAGTAACTTTTCCTGTTTTTCTGAGGCCAGACCAATGATACTCTCCAGATTCTTTTTATAAGGTCCGGCAGTTTTTATATCGGCTCCATACTTACGGTTTTCTTTGCGCACATTATCATTTTCTACGAAGGGAGTTTTGGTAATTTTGCGGGTTATAGTAACTATGGCTTTATGAAGCAAATAAGGCAGGGTGGTAAAATTAAGTTCCGGGTGCTTTCTTATCAGCCCGATATGATGATACCATTCCATCTGAGAGTAATCCTCCTTAAACATTTCAGGAGCAGTATTATTAGCCCGGTTCTCATTAATAGCTTCATAATAAATAACCAGATCAAATTCTTTATCTTTTAATAAATCATACTTAATGGCATTGTCCAGAGAAGTATGTCCTGGAATAGCCACGTCAAAAACCCTAACATTCCTTTTTGATAATAAGCTATCCAGACGGGCATCCATCCGGCTCCATAAAGGACTTATAACCGAACCGCCTAAGATAAGGATATCGTTATAGCCATCGTCTTTGGTTATTTTGGTTTCTAACGGCTTTTTTAATTCTTTGTAGTAATTATCGACTAAAAAACTCTTTGGATTAAAAAAAGAAAAGCCTAAAAAAGATAGTGCAATACGAGAGAATAATTCAAGAATAATATAAAACAATAGGAATGATACCAGTCCTAGAACAAAATTTTTAGACTTCACTTTCAATCAGATTTAACATTCAATAATAATGTTTAAAGCTAGTCAAAAATATCTGTTCAATAAAATTTTACGATATTTAGTAATAATTAATATTAGAAAGATTCTAAATTCTCTATATTTGCACTCAAATTCACAGGTAAGGACTAAAAATCTCCCAAAAATATATCCATGACAATTTTAGGAATTTCTGCATTCTATCATGACTCCGCAGCAGCTCTCATAAAAAATGGCGAAATACTAGCAGCAGCCCAAGAAGAAAGATTTACAAGAATAAAACATGATCCGGCGTTCCCGAGTAATGCCGTAAAATTCTGTTTAGATCATAGTGGAGTAACTTTAGATAAAGTAGATGCCATTGTTTTCTATGATAAGCCTTTGTTGAAATTTGAGCGTTTATTAGAGACCTATTATGGTTTCTCGCCCAGAGGCTTAAAATCGTTCCTTACTTCAATTCCTGTGTGGTTGAAAGAGAAGATGTTTCTGAAAAGGATGCTTCATGAAGAGTTAGAAAAAATCGGAAATTACGATAAAAGAAAAGCAAAATTGCTTTTCCCGGAGCACCACCTCTCACATGCCGCCAGTGCGTATTACCCCGCTCCTTTTGAAGACGCGGCCATCTTGACTATTGATGGTGTGGGTGAGTGGGCAACAGCTTCTATCTGTTACGGAAAAGGCAATCAGATGACCATTCTGAAAGAGTTGCGCTTCCCGCATTCATTAGGTTTGCTATATTCTGCAGTTACTTATTATTGTGGTTTTAAAGTAAATTCAGGTGAATATAAGCTAATGGGGCTAGCTCCTTACGGAAACCATGGTTCAGCACAGGTAGCCAAGTTTGTAGATGTAATTAAAAATGAATTAGTAGAGATTAAACCCGATGGCTCGATATGGCTTAATCAGGAATATTTTAATTATGCCACAGGCCTGAGAATGGTATTTGATGATAAATGGGAAAAACTGCTGGGTTTCAAGCGCCGTGAATCAGAAAGTCTTTTAGAACAAATACATTGTGATTTTGCTTTGGCAATTCAGGAAGTAACTGAAGAAGTAGTGATTAAAATGGCACAGGAAGCCAAACGCCTGACAGGCTCTAAAAACCTGTGTATGGCAGGTGGAGTAGCGCTGAACTGCGTAGCCAACGGGAAACTACAGAAGACGAATATTTTTGAAAATGTTTATATACAGCCAGCCGCAGGTGATGCAGGCGGAGCTCTGGGAGCCGCTTTGGCCGCTAACTACATCTATTTTAATCAGGAGAGAAAGCTAACACCCGATACTTTAGACGAAATGCAAGGCTCATATTTAGGACCGGAATATTCTGACCTGGATGTAAAGCAAATGGCGAAAAAATATGAAGCAAACTATCAGTATTACGAAAATTTTGATGAATTGGCTGCACAGACAGCTCAATTATTATCAGAAGGTAATGTAATCGGCTGGTTTCAGGGGCGTATGGAATTCGGGCCAAGAGCGCTGGGTGGAAGGAGTATTCTGGGAGATGCCAGGAATTCTGAAATGCAGAAAAAACTGAATTTAAAAATTAAATATAGAGAAGGGTTCCGCCCTTTTGCACCATCTGTTCTGGCAGAAGATGTAAAAGAATATTTTGAGTGTGACACTCCTTCACCATACATGTTATTAGTACATGGAGTAAATAAAAAGAGAAGAACCGTTTTTCCTGAAAATTACGAGAATTTACCGATGATGGAAAAACTATATTTTTTGCGTTCAGATCTGCCCTCAATCACTCATATCGATTACTCTGCCCGTATTCAAACTGTTCATCAGGAAACCAATCCCCGTTATTGGACACTCATCAACGAATTCAAGAAACAGACAGGCTATGGCGTTATAGTTAATACCAGCTTTAACGTACGTGGCGAACCTATTGTTTGTACACCTGAAGATGCCTACAAGTGCCTTATGCGTACTGAAATGGACTATTTAGTCGTTGGAAACTTTATTTTTGATAAGAAATTCCAACCAAAATGGACCGAATCGGAATCATGGAAAGATGAATATAAATTAGATTAGTTTTGCGTCCCTAAAAACTATTATAACCTTAAACCAATCCCCCTCAGGGAAGGGTGGAGTACTAACATGGATTTTTTACAAGACCTCTGGAATTTCTTAAAAGAACGGAAAAAATGGTGGCTTATGCCAATGATTGTGGTATTGTTGCTAATCGGAGTATTGATTGTAATTGGTGGCGGCTCAGCTATTGCTCCATTCATCTACACCTTATTCTAAATTATGAAACAACAAAACTCAAAAGAGATTGTCCTGACAATTGTGGTAGGACTATTAGCATTTTTTTTCATTTTCAAGCCAAAAGGCCTGTTGCTTACGCCTACTTTTCAAGGCCTGTTAATTGCTGCACTTGTTATTGGAGTGCTGGGAGTATTCTCTAACTTTTTTGCTGACAAGATTGCCTGGGTCTGGCTGAAATTTGCCGAGGTTCTGGGAAGAATTAACTCTACTATATTATTAAGCCTGATTTTCTTTATTTTCCTGACACCGATCGCACTTCTGATGAAAATTTTCAAAAAAGAAGATGCATTAAAGTTAAAAAAACCTGGTGCCAGTGCATATGATGAGAGAAATCACACCTACGTAAAAAAAGACTTAGAAAATACCTGGTAAAACATATTTAATAGAATCAGTGTAAATATACAGGCATTGAGCTTAATCAATGCCTGTATATTTTTTTTGAGAAAAATACTGGTTCATTAATACATTTTTCCGTTCTTATCTATTTTCTTTGTACCTTCACAGCAAAATAACAGTCAAACATAGCGAACAATATGGTTCCGAATCCTTCAAATTTTGACTCAGCCAGGCGTATTTTTACTGCTTATCTTGAAGCTAAGCAGCTTCGGAAAACCCCGGAAAGATATGCAATATTGGAAGAAATATACTCTCGTGACGACCACTTTGAGGTAGAAGACCTGTATATTTCAATGAAAAACAAAAAATACCAGGTCAGCAGAGCAACGGTATACAACACACTTGATTTATTGGTAGAATGTGACCTCGTAACCAAGCATCAGTTTGGCAAAAATCTGGCTCAGTATGAAAAGGCCTACGGTTATAAACAACACGACCATCTGATTTGTGTAGATTGCCATAAAGTGATGGAATTCTGTGATCCGCGAGTACAAAATATACAAAGTATGGTTGGTGATATGCTCCAGTTCAGGGTAATGCATCATTCACTGATATTCTATGGCAATTGTCAGCGTGAAAAATGTGAAAATAAAATTTAATCTTTTTCTAATTATATTATAGACATAGTCTTTTTTTACCGATAATGATTGATATACTTTTAGGTTTACAATG
>CALRLN020000192.1:0-9263 GCA_943368675.1 Chitinophaga pinensis
ATTTAAAGCTAATGCCCAAAAAGCCGAAGAAATGAGAAAAATCGGTTTTGGTGCGGCCGGAGTTCATATTGCTGACGGGATTGTGCGTGGTACTGGCGCTTTGGTTGCGCTGGGTGATGGTAAAGAGCATGAGTTGCTTATTAAAGAAAGATCATCAGCGCATTATTCATTAAGCAAAGGTACCTCTACACAAACTTATCCGGTATCAATGATGGGGTCGGTTGCTTTGCTTCGCCAGACTTATTATGATGCCGAGTGGTATAAAAAAGGTGGTAATAAAGAAGAAAGAAACCTCTCTCTTGAAGCATTTAATGAATTGTTGAGCCTACCACAGATTTATGAAGCAACTGATAAATTAGCCATTCTGAGAGGTGATAAAATAGGTAAGGAATTTAATATTCAATATATCTTTAAGGGCGCAGGCGATGAATACCAAAGACTGGACGAGATAAAAGCATTAGGAAGCCCGTTAATCCTACCTCTCAATTTCCCGACCGCCTATGATGTTGAAGACCCGTTTGATGCAGCGCAGGTTTCATTAACCGAAATGAAACACTGGGAAATGGCGCCATTCAATGCTGGTTATGTAGCAAAAGCAGGAATTAACTTTGCCCTGACCACCAATGCTCTGAGAAACAAAACGGAGTTCTGGACAAACCTTAGAAAAGCAATTGAGAATGGTTTGCCTGAAAGCAAAGCCCTTGAAGCCTTAACAAGTATGCCAGCTAAATTATTAAAAGTTGATAATATACTGGGTAGCCTTAAAAAAGGCATGATAGCCAATTTTATTATCACTTCTGATAACCTTTTCAGCAAAGACAATGTCATTTACGAAAACTGGATTCAGGGTAAAAGATATATCATCAGCGATATGAATGTAACTGATGTAAGAGGTGTATATGATTTAACAGTTGGTGAAAAAACAGGCTTAAAACTGAATATCTCGGGTAAAATTGATAAACCGGAATATCAGGTAATTGCAAATGATACAATCAAAATAACACCTAAAGTTACTAGATTATCAGACCTGTTTACAATCAGTACAAAACTTGAAAGAAGAGACCCTCAGGATACTCGTCTAAGTGGTTATTATGATGGTAAGAACATCAGAGGTGAAGGGGTGTTACCAGATGGCAGACAAGTGAAATGGTCGGCAGTTTATAAAGAAGCTGCCAAAGATAATACCAAAAAAGATTCAACAAAGGCGAAAACTCCAGAGGTTGGCAAGGTATTGTTTCCGTTTACGGCGTATGGTAGTGAAACCAAACCTCAGCAGGAAACCATGTTGATTAAAAACGCTACTGTCTGGACTAACGAGAAAGAAGGTATTGCTCAAAATACAGACGTATTGCTACAAAATGGTAAAATTGCGCAGGTTGGCAAAAACCTTTCTGCTCCTGCTGGTGCCAAAACCATAGACGGAACAGGTAAGCACCTCACTAATGGTATTTTTGATGAGCATTCTCATATTGCCTTGTTCTCAATCAATGAAGTCCAAAGTGTATCGGCAGAGGTTCGTCAGGAAGACGTAGTAAACTCAGAAGATATTAATATCTATCGCCAGTTGGCAGGTGGTGTTACTTCGTCTCAGTTATTACATGGTTCTGCTGACTGTATCGGTGGTCAATCGGCTTTGATAAAATTGAAATGGGGTGAGAATCCGAACAACCTTTTGATTAAAGGCGCAGACGGATTTATTAAATTTGCCTTAGGTGAAAACGTCAAACAAGGCAATAGTGCGCAAATGACTACACGCTTCCCTGCTACCCGCATGGGTGTTGAGCAGATTTATATGGACGCTTTCCAGAGAGCTGTTGAATATGAAAAAGCCTGGAAAACTTACAATGGTCTGGCTAATAAAAACGGCTTTACACCTCCTAAAAAAGACCTTGAGCTGGATGCTTTGGTTGAAATTCTGAACAAAAAACGTTTTATCACCTGTCACTCCTACGTACAGTCTGAAATTAATATGATGATGAAAGTTGCTGAAACTTTCAATTTCAACATCAATACCTTTACGCACATTCTGGAAGGTTACAAACTAGCCGACAAAATGAAAATACATGGTGTAGCAGCTTCTACTTTTGCCGATTGGTGGGCATATAAAATGGAAGTAAAAGAGGCGATTCCTTATAACGCTGCCATCTTAAGCAAAATGGGTGTAAATACAGCCATCAACTCTGATGATGCTGAAATGGCTCGTCGTCTGAATCAGGAAGCAGCTAAGACTGTATTATACGGCGGTGTTTCGGAAGAAGAGGCATGGAAAATGGTAACATTGAATCCTGCCAGAATGCTTCACCTGGATAATCGTTTAGGAAGTATCAAAGTTGGTAAAGATGCAGACGTTGTACTCTGGAACAACCACCCGCTTTCTATTTATGCACGTCCGGAAAAAACTATCATCGACGGAACAGTTTATTTTGATGTAGAAAAAGACGAACAAATGCGCCAGACGGTAGCTAAAGAACGTAACAGATTAATGTTGAAAATGTTGGCTGAAAAATCAACAGGTGGACCAACGCAAAGACCGGCGCCTCGTCGTAATCTTCAGATTCATTGCGATACAATCATGGAAATGGGTGTAACCGAAAACCGTGGAGAATCGAGCGAAGAAATGTTTGATTCAAACTCTTTCAATAATAAAGACTGATTTTCAACGCATTAATCAAAGTATTTACAGTTCAAAAAAGAAACTTTCAAATGAAAAAATATATAGTATTTCTTGGTTTAGCATTACTAAGTTTTGGGATTAAAGCCCAGAATCAGGCACCTGCCCAACCACAAACCAAACCCATTGCTCTGGTGGGTGGCACCATCCATGTCGGCGACGGCAAAATTATACAAAATGGTACAGTCGTATTCGACAAAGGTATTATTACTGGTATCGGTGATGCCTCATTAAGTCTTGACAAGGCAACTACTGAAGTTATCAATGTAGCTGGCAAGTCTGTTTATCCGGGTATTATTGCTCCTTCTGCTTTGGCAGGTCTGGTTGAAATTGCCTCAGTGAGAGCTACGTTGGATAATCAGGAAACGGGGCAGTTTAACCCTCATGTAAGAGCCCTGATTGCGCACAATACAGATTCTGAGGTAATACCTACCTTTCGTGGCAATGGTATCCTGATTGGGCAAAGTACACCTGAAGGCGGTATTATTTCGGGTACTTCTGCAATCATGGAATATGATGGGTGGAACTGGGAAGATGCAGCCTTGAAAAAGGACGACGGTATCTGGTTGAACTACCCTGCTTTGGTGAGTCGCCAGTTCAGCTTTGAAGAAATGAAATTTAGCATTAAGAAAAACGAGAAATATACCGAGCAAAAGAATGAATTAGCTCAACTTTTCTCTGAAGGGCTGGCATATTCTGAAATCAGCAATCCTAATCCTAAAAATGCACAACTGGAAGCACTAAAAGGCTTGTATGATGGTTCTAAACAATTGTTTATCCGTGTAAATAACGGAAAGGAAATTGTAGAAGCTGTGAAACTGGCCCAACTGAATAAGATTAAGAAAATTGTGATTGTAGGCGGCGAAGAAGCTGAATTAGCCATTGATTTCCTGAAAGAAAACAATATTCCGGTAATTGTTAATGGCACTCACCGTTTGCCAAATACTGTTGATGAGGATGTGTGGAATCCTTATAAATTACCGAATGTATTGATGAAAGCAGGTTTAACCGTAGGTATGTATTATACAGAAGAATTCTGGCGTACAAGAAACCTGCCATTCGTAGCCGGAACAGCCGCTGCCTTTGGTATGGCACAGGAAGATGCTTTGAAAATGATTACGCTGAACAATGCAAAAATCTTGGGTATTGACCAGCAGGTAGGTTCACTGGCACTGGGCAAACACGCTACTATTGTTGTATCAGCAGGAGATATTCTTGATATGCGTACAAGCAAAGTTGAGCAGGCGTTTATCAGAGGCAAGAAAATTGACCTGGACGATAAGCAAAAGAGATTGTATAAAAAGTATGTAGGCAAATATGGTCTGACAGACAAATAAAATCTGATAGATATTCAAAAAAGGATTGCGAAGAAATTTGCAATCCTTTTTTGTTTTTAGCGAAGAAATTCTCGGAAAATAGTAATTTTGACAAACTGCAAACTTTCGTTTTATGAATTCAGTCATACCCATTTTCAGAATTTTCGATATTGATAAAGCCAAAGAGTTTTACATCAACTGGCTTGGTTTCCGTATTGACTGGGAACACAGGTTTGAAGATAATTCCCCTTTGTATATGTCTGTTTCTAAAGGAAATATAATCATTCATCTATCTGAACATTATGGAGATGCTTGTCCTGGCTCTAAAATTATGATTCATTATACCGGACTTAAAGAGTATTGTGAAACGCTAAGAGCGAAAGATTATCGGTATTATAAACCGGCTGTAGAAGAATCTGCATGGGATTCTTATATCATGACATTAACTGATCCATTTGGTAACCGATTGATGTTTAATGAGAGTAAAACTAATTCAATCTAAAATAAACCTATACTTTTTCTAACCTATGAAAAACCATCCTATTCTGATTTTCAAACTCCTGGCAGCTACTCTTATAAGCCTGCTGATATTAGAATCATGTTCTACCGAAAAAAAAGAAGAGCCTTTCAACCCGAAATTCAAATTAACCACTACAGAAAAAATCAAATTCAATTCTTTCGTAGATTGTAATATGGCAGAAGTTTGGGTGGGCGATACTTTCAGGATTTTCCCGGGTAAATATGGTGAAGACCCTCTTTGGGGATATGCTAGAGACCTGAAATATGCCGATGGTAAAAATGCCGATGAGGTATTTAAGAGTACAGCAGAAAACTTCCATTCACCCATTATGCCCCCCAATGCACCTATAGGTCAGGAAGGACTGCATGGAGCTGTTTGGTTTGAAACGGTTTATCAATCACCAAAGGATGCTTCGGGTAAAACCTTATATGCGGTGTATCATAACGAGAATTATCCGCAAACCTTACCTTATGATGAGAAAACCGGACAGGGATACAAAAAAAGCGAAAAATGGCCACAAGGCTTAACCGGGGAAACCAGCCCTGCCGCTGTTTGTAGAATTGGCATTATGAAATCGGTTGACGGAGGTAAAAGCTGGAAAAACAAAGGGATATTTATTGAAGACCTGAACCCAAGAATGATATTGAAACCTCATAATACTTCCAACACTTTTGCCGGAGGTGTTGGCGACCCGTCCGCAGTAACCAGCGGTGACTATCTGTACTTGTTTTATGGTGAATATGGTTATCCGGGCGAATATCAGGAAGCAAGTTATGACCCGAAAACTGAATGGACAGGCCAATGCATCAGCATTGCCCGCATTGCCCTGAAAGATTTGGATAGTCCTGTCGGAAAAGCCAAGCGATGGGATGGCAAAGGCTTCAATGCCCCGTACGATGGAGTTGGTAAACCTGTTTCGTCTTTACAAATACCAATGGAACAAGGCGGTGGCCCATCCTCTTCTGCTCCTACCGGCTTTCATTGGGGGCCATCAGTCAGTTGGAATACTTACCTGAATTGTTGGGTAATGATGATGGGAAAGACAGAGGGGAAATCATGGAATGGAGATAAAGTTTATATCTCATTCAACAAAAATGCCGACTTAACCGAGGGCAATAACTCTCAGGAGTGGACGAAGCCGCAATTGGTATTTGAGAAACCCGGTTATATTTTATGGTATCCGTCTTTACAGCCCTTGAATAATGAAGAAGACATTAAAGCCAAAAACACCTGTCTGAAACTAGGCAAAAAAGCCAGGTTTTTTGTAAAGCGTATAAAGCCGGGTGATGACTCATACGCTTCTGAACATATTATTGAGTTTGAAAAATAATTTATCACGACTTTTTAAGTCGTTTTATATCGCTATTTTTTAAACACCACCCAAACCGCCAGAAATATAAGCCCGAAACCAACCAGATAATTCCATTTCAGAGGTTCCTTGAGATACAGTACAGCAAAGACTACAAAAACGACAAGCGTGATGGCTTCCTGAATGGTTTTAAGTTGAAAAGCGTTGAACTGACCATAGCCTAATCTATTGGCTGGCACCATAAAGAGATATTCAAAAAAGGCAATACCCCAACTAATTGCGATAGCTTTCCATATAGGCAAATCTGGTCTTTTCAGGTGTCCGTACCAGGCAAAGGTCATAAAGGTGTTAGAAACAAGTAACAACAGGATAGTACGCATGGGCAAAATTCTTAAATTGGGTTCTTATTAATTTAGATTTGTTGTTTATTTGCACAACGATTTATGCATGAACGAAAAATTGTCTGATTCTGATAAAATCGCACAAAAATATGGCATAAATCTCAATCGCCTAATTAAAAGAATAAAATGAAGATAGGAATTATTGGTTTGGGAGATATGGGAAAAATGTTTGCCCGGTTATGGGCAAAAGCAGGTTTTCAAGTGATGGGGTGTGATCTTCCGCAAAATTTTGAAAGTTTACAAAACGAATTAGGCCCATCAGGAATAGAAATTCTGAAAGATGGCATTGCGGTTTCCCGGCTTTGCGACTTTATTCTTTATTCGGTTGAAGCTGAAAATATTGAAAAGGTGGTAGCCCAATGCGGTGGCTCCACTAAATACGGAGCTATTGTGGCAGGCCAGACCTCTGTTAAAACGCCCGAAATAGCTGCATTTGAAAAGTACCTTCCTAAGGATACCCAGATTGTTACCTGCCATGCACTCTATGGCCCGGGTGTTAATCCTGAAAACCAGACTTTAATCGTTATCAATCACAGAGCCAGTAATCATGCATTTAATGAAGCTCTGGATGTTTTCAATAAAATCGGCTCTATAATTCATGAACTCGGAGATTTTCATGAGCATGACAAAATGATGGCTGATATACAAGCTATTACACACGTCGGTTTTGAGAGTATCGGAACGGCCTGTATGCATCGTAAAGTATATCCCTGGGAAAATCCTCTCCACCCGAATGGCCTTGATAATGTAAAGTTTCTAATGACCCTTCGTATTTACAGTTATAAATTTCATGTGTATGCTGGTTTAGCTTTACTGAATCCTTATGCCAAGAAAGATGTCAGAAAATATGCGAATGCTGAAATGGAGTTGTTTGAGATGATGATAGAAGAAGATGAAAAGAAATTCCGTAAACGTATTTATGCTGCCCGAGACCATGTATTTAAAGACAAAGACGAAACCTTGATGCTCGATGATAAAATTATGAACGAGTTTAGTCTGGGCCTTGATACAGGTCATAAACCTAATTCTCATCTCAGTTTACTGGCAATGGTTGAAACCTGGCATCGGTTAGGGACAAATCCTTATAAAAATCTTGTAGTTCAGACTCCCCCTTTCAAACTTAGAGTAGGTATGGCAGAGTATCTTTTTATGAACGAAGATTTACTGGAAGAAACTATCAGAACTGCCTTGTTTGATAAAAGTATCAGAGGCGAAGACCTTGCATTTCATACTGCTGTGCATGAATGGGCCAATATTGTAGAGATGGGTGATAAAGAGAGTTATAAAAAGCATTTTGAAGCCACTAAAGAATACCTTTCGCCACGTCTGGAAGAAGGGCGTTATAAAAGCGGCCTCCTGATTAATAAATTACGCAGTATATAAATTATAAAATCTGAATTTCACCCTGTTACTTTTTCAAAAAACAGCTTCTAAATGAGTAAAACAGACTTATCAAAATTCAATAATGATTGGTATAAGGAATCTGACCTTACCAGAGGTTTTTTGATAACACTGGTATGGTTTATCACCAACCATATTTTTATTAATTCATACTTACCTGTTCCGGGTTTAATCAAAAGAGCCATTTTAAAGATATTTGGCGCAAAAATTGGTAAGGGAATTACTATTAAACCTATGGTGAATATTAAGGCCCCCTGGAATCTCGAAGTTGGAGACAATGTCTGGATTGGAGAATGCGTCTGGATTGATAATATAGGCAAAATCAGAATCGGCAATAATGTCTGTATCTCGCAGGGAGCATTACTGCTTTCCGGCAACCACGATTATAAGAAAGAGTCGTTTGATCTTATTGTTAAAGATATAATAATAAAAGATGGTGTATGGATAGGTGCTAAATCAATTGTTTGTACAGGTGTTACCTGTTTTTCTCATGCTGTTTTATCTGTAAATTCTGTCGCCACGCATAATCTTGAAGCTTATCAGATTTATCAGGGTAATCCTGCCAAAGCAGTTCGGGAGAGGGTAATCTCAAACCGCTAGATAAATAAATAGCAAAAAGAATCATACTTTATTTCTTTAAACACAAAAAAAAGTGTTTATTTTGTATAATCAGATACCCCAAAAGTATTTATTAAATCAAAATCTAATGTTTCCCACATTTGAATCACTAATACCTGATAAAAACATCCAGATACTTATTTCGGCTATTATCGCACTTTTTATAAGCCTGCGGTCGATACCGGTTATCATTAATATAAGCGGTCTTCGCGGTCTGATGGATAATCCGGTTAAAAGAAGTTCTCATAGTACTCCTACTCCTACCTTTGGCGGTGTTGCCATTTTTGCAGGTATTTTAATTGGTTATATGATCTGGAACTTTGGTGATGAAGGTATCTTACTCCACAAAGTTTTTGCGGGAATGACCATCCTGTTTTTCCTCGGAATCAAAGATGATTTATATGCATTATCACCCACAAAAAAAATTGGTATACAGATTATTGCCTCTGCAATAGTGGTTGTGGGTTGTGATTTAAGAATTTCTGATTTGTTTGGTATATTTGGTATCGGCGAAATCCCTTATTTATTAAGCGTCGGGCTGACGATTTTTATATTCGTGGCCATGATTAATGCATTCAATCTGATAGATGGCATTGATGGACTGGCTGGGGGTATCGGTATGATTGCCAGTGGTGGTTTTGGGCTTTGGTTTTTAGTGAATCATCATTATTCACTGGCATGTCTTGCGCTTTGTTTGTCAGGTTCTTTACTAGGCTTTTTAAGATTCAATTTCTCGCAGAACAATAAGATTTTCATGGGCGACACAGGGTCGCTGATTATCGGTTATATTATTACCGTACTTGCAGTGAAGTTTATTCACTTCAATGTTCTCCATGCCTGGGACCCGAGCAGTTCGTTTGTAAGTGCACCAATTATTGCTATTGTAATATTGATTGTACCGATTTTTGATACTATCAGAGTATTTTCGGTTCGTATTTTAAGAGGTAAATCACCTTTCAAAGCAGACCGTATGCACATGCATCATTTGCTGATTGATAATAATCTGTCGCATATGCAGGCATCTTTT
>CALRLN020000193.1:0-9224 GCA_943368675.1 Chitinophaga pinensis
AATAACACTTGCCTGTCATTAACTCACCAGCTCTGTTAATATGCTCATATCGCATATCTAAAGCGCTGTTTTCCACTATTTTTGCTATAAGGAAGCCTTTAACAATAGCACCACCTGCATATTCTGCCCACACTATATCGTCAGCCTGAGAGTAGTGAAACAGGGTTTCCTCCCCTACTTCACCATTAGAGGTATTACTCAGCGACCCGAATATTTTTTTATGATAATTTAACATTTATTCAAACTCATACGATGGGTTCCTGTTGAGATAAACAATGAAAACTTCCGAGACCCCAGATAATCTCGGTAGCATCTATGCCAATAATTTTTCTGTCCGGAAAACATCCCTGTATAATATCCAGCGCAATATCATCCTTATCACAACTGTAGGTAGGCACAATTACAGCACCATTAGTAATTAAAAAATTAGCATAAGATGCCGGTAGGCGAATACCGCTGTCATATACCGGCTTAGGCATAGGTAGTTCTTTAATATTTAATTGTTTGCCATTCAGAAGGGTCATTTTAGACAGGTCTTCAAGGTTTTGTTTCAATGGATGATAATTGTCGTCGGTCTTGTCGTGTTCTACGACTGTCAATACAGTATCCTCATTTACAAAACGGGTAGTATCATCTATATGCCCGTCGGTATCATCCCCAACAATACCATCTGTTACCCAAAGTACCTGGTCGACGCCATAATAATTATGCAAATACTGCTCTATCTGCGATTGATTCAAATGAGGGTTTCTGTTTGGGTTCAATAAACATGATTTACTGGTCAAAACAGTACCTTTACCGTTGAACTCAACAGAACCGCCTTCCATAATTATGCCCGGTACTACATAAGGTAAACCTAAATAACCGGCTATTTTTACAGGTACCTGATCATCATCATCATAAGGCGGATATTTCCCTCCCCATGCATTATAACCCCACTCCACAATCATTCTTTGTCTGGTATCTGGATTTATCAAAAAGGCCGGGCCGTGGTCTCTGCACCATGAATCGTTGGTGGCATGTATGGGTATTTCTATCTGGCCAAGGTCAATATTATATTGCTCAAGAAGCCTGATAATCAATGCTTTTTGTTGTTCATCAGTTGCATTGATACAAACTTTCTCGCTTTCGGCAATAGCCTTGATAAATGCCATATACGAAGGATATATGCGTTCAAGGCGGTCACCATAATCCCACGAATCAGAACTTTGCGGAAAACTTAACCATGTTGCCCGGTGTGGGTGCCATTCGGCAGGGAAGAAAAAGCCTTGTTGTTTGGGAGTTCGAGTCAAAACTAAAAAAATTTGGTTTTCAATCAGTCAATTAAGTTAGAAAAATCTAAGGAAATGCAAAGGTAAGGCTATTATTTAATAAAATAAATCCAAAATCCCTGATATTGCGTAAATAGAATCAGAAGTGCAAAAGATAAAAGTTTGGGCTTAGATAAATCACCAAAAAATCTGATTAAAATGTATTGTTTTTTTGGAAAGATGTGAGATAAACAACATCTTTGATAAAATTTAAAATTCAGCCCGAAAAAAAGAATCGTTTGGCACGTCGTATTAGCATATCAGAAGAAGAATTAGTGGCTTTGTTGAAAGACAAAGACCAGCGAGGCTTCACTATTCTGTATAATAATTATTCAAGCGCCCTGTATGGTGTGCTAAATAAGATTATACAGTCGAATGACGATGCCAATGATTTACTTCAGGATACCTTTTTGAAGATATGGAAGAACATCGGCAATTACGATTCATCTAAAGGAAGTATTTTTACCTGGATGATGAATATTGCCAGGAATCTGGCAATAGATAAGGTCAGGTCAGTAGATTTCAGAGATTCTTCACAGAATGTATCAATGGAAGATAAGGTGTTGTATCAGATTGATAACGAGTATCAGACAGCACAGGAAATTGACGGAATAGGTCTACAGAAAGTTGTAGATAAGTTAAAACCTGAATACAAACAGTTAATAGACTTAGTTTATTATCAGGGTTATACTCAGGCAGAGGTGGCTGAAGAATATGGGATACCCCTTGGTACAGTCAAAACAAGGATTAAAGCTGCCGTAAATACATTACGGACTTTAATGCAGACCTTGGTATTTTTATTGTTGAATATTTATTAAATACTACCAGAAAACTGAATAAATTATGCTTGATTTTGACATAAACTAATGATTTATGTAATCAGGCTGTAAACAAAATGGATATTAATTCATACATAGCGTCCGGTATTTTAGAGAGCTACGTGCTTGGTTCGGCTACCCCAGAGGAGATAGCCGAAGTAGAGCAGATGGCTATAAAATATCCTGAGATAAAGGCTGAACTTCGAACCATCGAAGAAGCCCTGGAAAGCTATGCTTTTAAAAATGCCGTAGAACCTCCGGCGCATTTAAAAAACCAGATATGGAGTGCAATTGTCGCTGATGCCATGCCAACTGAGGCATCGGTTAAAGAAACAAGAATCATCGATTTTAATAGCGGAGAAGCAGTAGACACAACTGAACGGATTGATTCTAAACCAAGCGGATTTTTTAGTAATTATATCAGGATTGCCGCATCAGTTGCCTTATTGGGCAGCGTTTTAGCAAACATTTACGTATTGACACGCTGGAATGATAGTAAAAGGAATTTATCAGAGGCTATCAACCAAAATATAAAACTACAAAAAGACATCAAAAACAATGAGGGTATGATGAGGCCGAATGAGGTAAACCTGTTGATGAGCCCGGAAGTAAAAACATTCAAACTTATGGGGCAAAAAGTATCACCTAACTCAACTGTGATGCTTGCTCTGGACATGAAAACCAATAAGGTTTATTTAGTTAGACCTAATTTACCTGCACCTCCTGAAGGAATGCAATACCAATTGTGGGCCATTGTAGACGACAAACCATTAGATGCAGGTGTATTTGACCTAATCAACAATACCCAGGAACTGAAAAAAGTACCGATACCAAAAGCCTTCGCGGTAACACTTGAAAAGAAAGGTGGCAGCCCTACCCCAACATCAGATATTTTTGTAATGGGGCTGTAAGGGACTAATTCCCCAATTAAAAAGCCAGGCCTGGAGGTCTGGCTTTTTTAGTATAATTGTACCTTGCTGAAATAAAGTTGTTTAAAAGTATTCTATTTCTCCGTATCAAGAAAATAACCATTCATGGTTGCAAAACTTACCAAAGCATATTTTCGCTCTGTTAAATATTGGTAAATTTCATTTCTCTCAATATTTGATAAGTTGAAGCCATGAATTTCAACCACTATTAATTTCGGGCGATACTTAGTTAAATCAATAGACTTAATTACATTAAAATCGTTGCCTTCTACATCTACGGTTAACAAATCAATTGTCTGATTACGAGGTAGATGATTATCTAGAATTGTAGTTAATGTTTGCGTCCTTAGTTTCCTCTCACTCTTGTAATTAAACTTTTGTTTCCATTCTTGTGACATACTCTCATCTATGGTATTCACTTCACTCTCTTTGAATTCATAAAAAGTAACCTCCTTTTCTTCATCTGAGATAGCTGCTACCAAAGGGATATCATTCTTTCTTTTTCTTTTCCATTTTTCTATCAATGTTGGATTGGCGTCAATGGCTATACCATGCCATCCATTCAGATATAACTGAAAAGTATTGGATATTTTGTAAGGATGATGGCACCCTACATCTAAGTAGAAACCTTTCTTAATATCTTTCAATATCCATTGAATAATTATTTCTTCTCCGGTTTGTGAGAAATTTATCTTTCCAAACTTAAAAATATACCTTCTTATTAATAATAAGATATTCAATCTGACTGCATCAAGAAAGGGTAATAGTTTAAAGACAGTTTTATACATAAGTAATTTCAATTGGGTCTAAAACCAATTTCCCAAAATTATATTCTTGTTTTGGGAAATGAGACTTTCTATTGCAATAAATATTTAATCATCAAAAACAAATTCCTCAATTTCAACTCGGCGAAATGACTTTTAAAGTATATGGATAAAGCCTTTAAACCTAATGCTTTATTGCTTGTGCATACCTTTATCCAGCGATGGGCAAGTATGTAATGCAAGGCTTTTGTATTAAATCGTTTACTGATTTTATTCTGCTTATCAATACGCTGTAGCCAATCATCAGTTTGTAATAGAAAATCTATATTTTCTGCTTTTTTGAAAGCTATATTGTAGTGTAAATTCACTTCTTCGTCACGAGGCAATATTCCTAAATTCTCCAGTTGTATCCGATGATTCAGTTTTACTGCATTCTCCGATTTTTGTTGCTGTACCGAACTGATATTGGTTGAATGAACCCTGTAATCTACCAATGTTTTTGCCAATATAGTTACCGGATGCTTAGCTGCAATTCTCACCCATAGTTCATAATCTTCTGTAGGCGGAAACTCCGGCCGATAGCGAACATCCGGCAAAAAACTCTTTCTCAGCATCACACTTGACTGCACAAAGTAATTGACAAACAATAATAAAGCAGACAGATACTGATCAGGAATATAGGATTTAATATAATTCCCGGTTGGTTTTCCTTCTGAGTCTATAATCCTTGCCCAGCTTGCTACCATCGCATGGTCCGGGTGCTCTTCCAGATACCGGTATTCTTCTTCAAGCCTTGTAGGATAAGCAATATCGTCTGAATCAAGCCACGCTATGTATTTTCCTCTGACCTCACTCAGCAAGCGATTTCTTGAAAAAGACAACCCCCGGTTCTGTTCATTTTCAATATAGCGTATACGAGGGTCCTGAAAGGAGAATATAATCTCTTTACTCGCATCGTTGGAAGCGTCATTCAGAATCACTAACTCAAAATCCTTAAATGTCTGATTTAAAATGCTATTAATCGCTTCCTTAAGATACCTTGCCGCATTATAGACAGGCATTAAAACTGAAACAACGGGCATATCCAATTTTTTAAATCAAACAATCTTACTATTTATTATTATTTGCTCACTCTTTAAATCAAGCTTTTGGTCTGGCTTCATCCTCATTTTTTCTGTAATCCATCACCAGGCCGCCAATAATCAATAATACAAAAGCTATTGATGAAAACAGGTCTATTTTGGTTCCTACTACTACTGACCTAGGTTGAAACTTAAACTCAATTTTATGTTTTCCGGCCGGAACAACCATGGCCCGTAATACATAATCAGCTCTGAAATGAGGTGTTTCCTGACCATCAACATACGATTTCCAGTCTTCATTGCCTCTGTAATATACCTCTGAAAAGACTGCAACCTGATTTGATGCCGAATTTGACTCATACGTCAAAGCATTAGGTTTATATTCTGTCAGCTTAATTGTTGCGGTGGTATCCTGCTTCAATGATTTGCCGTTCAGGTAACTGTTATATCTCTGGTCGACAAATGCAATTGTGCGGGGGTTAAAGTTATTAACCGATTTTAGTTCCTCATCTGCATTTTTCACTACTTTTATTTCGTTCACAAACCAGGCATTGCCCAGAGCATCAGGGTTTTGCTGAGCAGTTGGTTCGCCGTTTTGTCCGGGCGTAATGAAATACTTAGCATTAAGCATATTCAGAATCGGCATATTCAGTTTGCCATCTTTTATCATGGCATTCTCATACAATTCCTGCATACGCTTTAATTTCGCTCCATGATACCCCCCAATTGATTTATGAAAATAAGAAATTCTGGCATCTGACCAGAAGCTTTGGTCTGTTGCTAAATCAATTACTCTGAAATCAGGGTCTTTATCCTGCAGAATCTGTTCATCTGCCGGCGATGGCGTATATGATTGACTGATGATAGCAGACTTTGGTTGGAAATCAGCATTGTTTAAATAACGTTTATCAACTAAAATTAAATCCAGCACTGTTATTACACCCAATGCTATAACGAATATATTGGTTTTGATTTTCTGAGTTGAGAACGCCCATATCAAACCTGCTGCCACAGCCAATAAGAATAAAGAGCGCAGGATGTCGCCCATTACTACAGATTGGCGATCGGCGATGATAGAAGCTAACAGCGAATTAGCAAAATCCTGTCCGTTGGACTGGGCTATATTCTTTATAAAAGAGTCATCATTAGGTGACCGGAAATCAATAATAAAATAACCGATAAGAATCATTCCTATCAATCCACCCAAAGAATATATTAACGGTTTCTTTAAATCTTTGAAAGTAAGTTTATTGTCTACAATCTGTTTAATACCGAGCATGGCCCCAAATACCAGACATAAGTGCAGGAGTGTAAGAATCATCTTACTATCCCTGAACTTATTAAAATAAGGAAAGTAGTCAAACATAAAATAGTTGAAGCCGCTAAAATAGCCGCCCCATGCTATAAAAACATAAATAACTGAAGTAACCAGTAGCACATACTTCAGCCCGTCTTTTACAATAAATAAGGCTAATAAAAATAAAAACAGAATAATGATTCCGGAATAAAAAGCCCCGGAGGTATAACCCTGCGGGCCAAAGTATAAGGGCAGATTAGCACTGAAATTACGGGCTGTGCTCTCATCTATACCTTTTCCTACCATCATTTTATAGGTTTCCGAATTGGTGCCCAGATTTCCGTTAGAAGACCCGCCGACAAAATTTGGCGCTAGTAAGGTGAGTGTTTCGATTTTTCCAAAAGCGTAATTTCCTCCAAAAGCATAATCTCTGTCTAAGCCATCAGAAGAGCGATTGATATTCCCTAAAGTTAATTCAGACTTTCCACGGGTAGTTTCCTTCGTATACACGAGTGTATTCCACAGGTACATACCACGTGTACCTACACCAATAGCAATGCAAACCAGAATAATGGCGTATGCTTTTAGCAGGCCTGTAAAATTCCCTTTTTTAACGTGCAGATAGCTTTCAAAAATAACATAAAATCCTAACAGGAAGAACAAATAATAGGTTATCTGCGGGTGGTTTGCATAAATTTCCAGACCCATAAAAAGCGTTGTAATGGCAATCCCTAACCAATACCTCCCTCTGAAAACCGCAATAAAACCAGCTAATAAGCCGGGTGCAAATGCTAATGCAATAAGTTTTGAGATATGGCCTGCCTCTAAAAAGAGCAACCCGCTTGAACTAAAAGCATAGGCAACTGAACCAAAAAAACTCACCCATCTATTTACCTTCATTACCCGCATTAATACATAAAAACCCAACATCAAGGCTATTAATATATTGGCCGGAACAGGAAAAAGGTCTAGTAAAGTTGCCCCCAGCCAGCTTGACCAACTGTTAGGATAGCCCCCAACAATCATATAGCTGGGCATACCACTAAACATTGAGTTGGTCCACCAAGCCCAATCACCTGTTTGTTTATGAAAATCGTTTAACTCTTTTGCAGCAGCAGATGCCATCTGAATATCATGTAATCCAAGTCGTTTTCCTTGTAGAAGCGGCGAAGCATACAAAAAACTTATCACAACGAAACCGACGATTGCAAGAATGGTAGGGATGAACTTTTTAAACATTTTTTAAAAGAATATGATGGAAATAAAATCTTCGATGGAGGTTTTCAATGCAAAGAACGCAAAGAAAAATCAAACTCGGTAAGAATAAGACCAAATTTCTTTGCGAGATTTGCAAATCTTTTATTTAAAAATCAGACTTAATGTTCCTTTTTAATATCACTTTCAACATTGAACCAAATATCAGTCAACAATGGCTTAAATGGATGAAAGCCAATTTTGTACCGGCTGTGATGCAAACAAAACTGCCTCGTAAATCTACCATATTAAAATTGCTGACAGAAATTGAAAATACCGGAACTACCTATTCGTTTCAGTTTCATTTCAAGTCTATGGAGGATTTCCTGAATTTTGAATTCAATCATAAAGAACAAATTTTAGACAGGCATGATATGCTTTTCAGAGGAAAATTTGTACAGTTCAGTACGCTTTTAGAAGAAATCGAATAGTTTTATAAACTTAGCTGGCATTTCTGTTTCAAAGCGTAGGTTTTCTTTTGTAATTGGGTGCTTAAAAGAAAGTACCCAGGCATGTAATCCCAGCCGATTGATCGGGTTGCCTGTGGCTCCGTATTTGGTATCTCCTACAATCGGGTGATTCATATCTTTGGCATGTACTCTTATCTGGTTTTTACGCCCTGTTTCCAGGTTAAATTTTACCAGCGAATACTTGTTGCTTCTTCTTAAAACTTCATAATGTGTAATAGCCTTTTGCCCCACAGCAGGATTCATGCTGGAATAGACTACCAAAGCCTTACTTTCGACAAGATATGAAATAATTGTTCCCTCATCTTTTTCTACAGGGCCTTCGGTTACTGCCAAATAAGTACGCTCTTCTATTGATTCATTCCAGGACTCCTGCAAAAGTTTCTGTATTTTTTCACTTTTGGCAAATATCATCAGTCCTGAAGTTTCGCGGTCAAGTCTGTGAACCACAAAAATACGGTTAGCCGGATTCTGTCTTTTTATGTAATTGCTTAAGGTGCTATATGCAGTATTGTCTTTCTGTTTTTCAGTAGCTATAGATAATACTCCTTCCTGTTTATCAATCACAATCAGGTACTGGTCTTCAAAAACAATCGATAATCCTTTTAGTTTCTGTTCTTCCGGTGCCTTTTTCCATCTTACCTCAACCACCTGCCCTGATTTAAGTATATGATTGAATTGCGTAACAGCACGTCCTTCAACCAGAATCTGCTTATCTCTTAGTAATACCTTTACATCATTCCGGCTTTTATTGATATTTTTAAGTAAATAGACCAGCAATTCTGACTCTTCTTTTACTATGAATTTTGTCTCTGCCGGTTTAATAGTATTCTTCTGTGCTGGCTTATCTTTTTTAAAATCCCTCATATTTATTAATTCTCAAAAATGCAATTCTGGCAACTTAACTGAACAAAGGTAAGAGAATAGGAATCGGTTATAAGCAGATATAGGACAAATTTTACGGAGAATATTAGTTAATCTAATCGCGAGAAGTCCAGCAATCAGGTAAAATCAGACTATTTACGTTCAATTGAAAGAATCTTGAATTCAGTGCGGCGGTTTCTCTGATGCTCTGCTTCCGTACATTGCACACCATCACCGCAGCCGTTTACAGGTTCCTTCTCTCCCATACCTACGGCTCTCATCCGGTTCCTGGCTATTCCTTTTTTTGCTAATAAACTTACTACTTCATTAGCTCTTAATTGTGAGAGCGCCAGATTATCCTGTGCATTTCCTCTGGTATCAGTATGCGAGCGTATTTCAATAATCATATTCGGGTTTTTCTGCATCGTCTGCACCAGCT
>CALRLN020000194.1:0-9215 GCA_943368675.1 Chitinophaga pinensis
CCGGTTACATCACCGGTGGTATAGAATGTCTTTCGGCAAGCACTTTTTTTGCTTAGTTTTGTAACTCAAAAATACAATCAACATGACTATTGCAGAAGCACAAACAGAGGTAGATAACTGGATAAAGACTATTGGTGTAAGGTATTTTAATGAACTCACCAATACCGCTATGCTGATGGAAGAAGTAGGAGAAGTAGCCCGTATTATGGCTCGCAGATATGGAGAACAATCAGAAAAGGAATCGGATAAGAATAAAGACCTTGGCGATGAAATGGCTGATGTATTATTTGTACTGATATGCCTGGCCAACCAAACCAATATAGACTTAACAGAGGCGTTTCGCAAAAACATTGAAAAGAAAACAAAAAGAGATAAGTTGCGCCATCAAAACAACGAAAAACTAACCAATATGTAATATGTTCACGATACTTTCCCAAGCATTTAACCGAACTGCCCGAAACTGGAAAATGGTTCTGACAGTTTTTATAGTTAATTTAGCACTTGGATTAATTTTAGCTGTTCCCCTTTATAAAGTACTGCAATCAGAAGCTCACGGTTCCTTAGAGTTTAACAAACTTGTTACTGATTTTAGCTTTACCATCATTATTGATTTCCTGAACCAAAGCGGTAAAGCCTTGCCTCCCTTCTGGCTTTTGGGTTTTGTTCTGTCGCTTATTTATCTGGTTCTGAATATCTTTTTTGCCGGAGGCATTCTCTCTCAGTTTGCTTTAAGAGGCTCATTCAGACTAAGCGAGTTTTTCAGCAACTCTCTGCATTATTTCAGCAGATTCTTCCTGGTTTTTCTTATTGAACTCGTTGCACTTTTAAGCGTTGGTATTGTTTCATTTATATTTTTAGGTATTTCTCTGGTAGCTTCTGACGGCAGCACTGAGCCTGTGCAAATGGCATGGCTTGCTCCATCTTTCCTGATTTCGGGCTTTTTATTTACTGTTGTGCTCAATATCGGTAATTATGCTAAAGTAATATTATTCAAAAATTTCACTTTAAATATCTGGCTGGGATTCTGGAAAGCCACTAACTATATATTCCACAATTTCAAAACCATGCGTATATACTGGGCTATTCTTGTTGTAGCGGTAATACTGGTGTTGATTTATCTGTTTCTGGAATCTGCCATAGGCATGACTTCAGCCTTCAAGATTTTTGTGATGTTTATCGTTCAGCAGGTTTTTATTTTTGGAAGAGTATTTGTGAAAATGTGGATGCTTAGTGGTGCTTTTGAATATCTATCTTTAAAACCAGCTTTGATTCCCCCTGCTCATTCATTTGCAGCCCATGAGGCTGATTAAATCCCGGATAATAGAATGTAAACTTTCTGACTAAAGAAAGTGTTATTCTACTAAAGAAATACTGAAGTTATTTAGGATTTTAATTTCTTTTTAAAAATAGTGGTGTTTTAAGCGAGCCAAATCAAATGATAAAGCAATAGCAACGCTATTGTTGAAATCATTTGATGCAGGCGTAGCCAAAACAACGCATTTTTAAATGAAAGAAATAATTCTAAATAGCTTCACTGTGCCATTTGTTGCAATGAAGTCAACAATGGTACATTTTTATTTAAAACAATGGAAGAAGAATTAATCATTAACAGAGTAAGCAAAAGTGGCTTGATTTCTCTGGACTTAGAAGATTTTTACCATCCCGGCGAGCGGATAGTATATGATATAAAAGATAACCTTTTTATGGGTTTGATTCTGCGCGAAAAAGATTTCAGAGAATTTCTGAAAACCCATGACTGGGCTTACTATACCAATAAAAACGTAGCCATTACCTGTACTGAAGAGGCTATCATACCTACATGGGCTTATATGCTGTTAGCTATTCATTTAGAACCGTTTGCGAATATGGTAATATTTGGTACGCTGGAAGACCTCGAAAGAAAACTCTACGATGATGCCATCGCTAAAATTAACTTTAATGAGTATACAGGTGCAAAAGTTGTGGTTAAAGGTTGCAGTAAAGTAGCAGTACCCATCTCTGCGTACGTCGAAATCACACGTCGGCTAAAGCCTTATGCACAAAGTATTATGTTTGGTGAGCCTTGCAGTACGGTTCCATTGTACAAGAAACCTAAAGTATAAATCTCCATCAGGATTAGCTAATTTTAAAAATTAGCCAATACGCCTACAATTTTTTCGTAAATTGCGCCCCGTTTTCATTCAGGGTCATGCAGACCCTCTAATCCAGATTTTGACGATTTAGAAAATCGTCCATAAAAATTATGTCTGTTCGTGTAAGATTTGCTCCGAGTCCGACAGGCCCTCTTCATATTGGAGGGGTTCGTACGGCTTTGTATAATTATTTGTTTGCTCAGAAAATGGGTGGTAAGATGTTGCTCCGCATAGAAGACACTGACCAGAACCGCTTTGTACCCGGAGCAGAAGAGTATATTTTAGAAGCCCTGAACTGGATAGGAATAAAAATAGATGAAGGCCAGGGAGTAGGCGGCCCAGAGCCTTCTTATCGTCAATCAGAGCGTAAGGAAATCTATCGCCGATATGCCGACCAGTTATTACAGGATGGCAAAGCCTATATTGCTTTTGATACAGCAGAAGAGTTAGAAGATATGCGTAAACGCCTGGAAGATGCGAAAATAGATAATCCTTCTTATAATGCGGTTACGAGAATGCAGATGCAAAACTCACTGACCTTATCAAAAGAAGAAGTAACGGAAAAAATTGCCAATGGAGAGCCGCACGTAATACGCCTGAAAGTACCTCTGAAAGAAGAAATCCGTTTCAAAGATATCATCCGCGAATGGGTTGTAGTACACTCGTCAACCATTGATGATAAAGTACTTTTGAAATCAGATGGTATGCCTACTTACCATCTGGCCAATATTGTTGATGACCATCTGATGGGTATCACCCATGTGATTCGTGGAGAAGAGTGGCTGCCTTCTGCACCTTTGCATATTTTATTATATAGAGCCTTTGGCTGGAAAGCACCTGAATTTGCGCATTTGCCCCTGTTACTCAAGCCTGAAGGAAACGGTAAATTGAGCAAACGTGACGGATTATTGGGCAACTTTCCTGTGTTCCCCTTACAATGGACTGACCCTTTTACAGGCGAACAAGCCAGAGGTTTCCGTGAAGATGGGTATTTTCCGGAAGCATTGGTCAATTTCCTGGCCTTTCTAGGTTGGAATCCGGGTACAGAACAGGAAATTTTCTCTATGAGCGAACTGGTTGAATCTTTCAGTCTTGAAAAAATACACAAAGCTGGTGCAAGATTTATGGTAGATAAAGCCAAATGGCTTAATCAGCAATACCTCAAAGAAAAATCAGAAGAAGAGCTAGCCGCAACTCTTCAATTGCCAGCTTCTGCGTCTCCTGATATTACGCTGAAATTGGTTCGACTCATGAAAGATCGCGTTACGTTCCCACAGGAAATAGTAACAGAGGTACCTTTTATATTTGAAGCGCCAGCAACTTACGATGAGGAAATAGTAAGAACAAAATGGAATGATGATGCCCGCAAAGCATTGGGAGCCATTGGAGAAGCCATACAAGGCATCAACGATGATAATTTTGCGGCACAGGTTATCCATGATACTATATTTCCGGCACTGGAAGCCGCTGGTCTTAAACCAGGTAAAGTAATGCAGGCCTTCCGGTTATCTATCACAGGTGTTGGCAAAGGCCCTGACCTGATGCTTACGCTGGAGATTTTAGGGAAAGAAGAAGTTATCAGACGAATTGAAAAAGCCACAGAAGTTCTAGCGTAAATAAGCAGACTTCACTTCGTGTGTTTCTCTGTATAGTAATCCTATCAGCAGAAACACGCGAAAAGCAATAGCAGTAACCCTTACAACGGCAAAATCATACTCGTAAGGAGAAACACATATCCTTAAAAAATTGGCTCCGCTTGATAATACCAATACGCCCATTGCCAGAGATATATAGAACTTACTTTTTTCCGGGAAAGGCACAAAAGCAGATAGTGTAGTGATATAGATCATCTGAAGCAGGTAAAATGCAAACAATACTATCGGAATTAACTGCTGGGTTGGCAGCACCACAAAACAGAAAAACAATATGGGAAGAATAATATAGGGAACTAATACTTTAGTAAAAGTATTTCTCTGATTAGAAAAATCAATTTTTGCGCCTTCTCGTGTCCATATATAGGCAATAAGTTGCTGGCTAACCATAATCAGAACAATTTCCAGTATTTTTGTCAGAACCGAATTAAAAATATAGTCAGGCAAGGGTGAAAATATAGGGATGATAAGCGAACATATCAGGAGGTTATCCGTTAAACCAATAGAGGGGTCTCGTTTTCTTTCGCTATAGTACCAATAAGCGAGATAGGAATACAATAAAATTCTGGCAGGATAAGCCGCAATCCGGTTAAACTTATAGAAGATTACTAGCTCAACTATGAGAAGTATCAATGTCACAAAAATTTTCAGCATAATAGGTTTTAAAATATTAATTACAAGCAAAAAGTAAATACATCAATCGAACCGATTTAGCATACCTGTTCAAATTTCTAAAACTATGGCAAAAAAGAAATCAGACGATAAGTCTCAAACCGAAAATCCGCGCGTACACAAGGATCTGAATGGTTTTGATATTAAAATAAACTCCTTTGGCGAAATCCAGATGAGTTTTGAAATTGATAAAATCAATAGTTTTTTAAATAATACGGTGGATGATAAAAAGCTTCGCAATCGTAAAAAAGATGGCGAAAAATAGCTTTCAGGCTAATTTAGGGAGAAAAATGTCTCTTTTCATACGATTAAGCAAGCCAATGATGATTAATATCCGGCCAAGGTTGGCTGCTATTCTTACTATGCCGTAGTCGAAATCATAAGATGCTACGTACACCCTATGCACACTTGCTCCACTGGCAAAGATGATAAAAAACATACCTAATGATATATACAGTTTACTTTTTTCGGGAAAGGGTAAATAGGCTGACAACACTGCCATATACATAATCTGAATGAGATAAATAAGGGCAATCAGGAATACATCCGGCTTTGCTACCGGAAAAACAATCAGGAAAAAATAGGTAATCGGAAAAAACACATATGGAACCAATACTTTAATAACCGTATTGAGATTTGTACGGAACCTGATTCTGGCTCCTTCCAGAAAAAAAACTCTGATGAGCAACTGGTAACTTACCAATAACAAAACGGCCTCTAAGAGGGTACCCCATGTAAAGCCGAATATATAAATCGGAATAGGTGTAATAGCCGGAATAACGCAAGAGATAAGGAATAATTTGTCAGTCTGATTCAATGAGGCCTTTCGTTCTGAATAATACCAGTAAGCCATAAGTAAATGTATAAGCCCCCGGAAAGGATAGGCGAGGTTTGCATTTACTTCATAAAATATTATTAACTCAACAGCTAGTAGTAAAGCAATCAGGACAATCTTTATCATGTTTGGTTTAGGTGATAAACAAAATATGTTTAAGTTATTCTCTGACAGAATCTCTCAAACTATTTTTAGCTAAGGTTATATCATAAAGCCTCATTGTCTTTTATTTATACAATTCTTCTCAAATTTGGCGAATTTATAACATAAATGAAAGTAAAATTAAAAAAAACAAGCCATTTTACTATAAAAACAAGTAAATATACCCGTAAATAAAAACCTGTTTTAGGTGTAATATGTCTGGATATCAGGGGAGACTGGGTTCTGAATATGGCATCAATTGTACAGATTCCTGTTGCAGTGTCCGCAAGCAATGAATACATAAACAGGAGGTATATTGTTGACTGATATATCGGGACTGCTCATTGGTTAAATGTATTGTACTACATTGACAAACATTAACAGCATCTGCTTTACACTCAAATACTTTCTGACAACGTGGGCAGTTCTGGTGAGAGCCTTTATCTAATTGCTGAATCATATTAATTCACTTCTTTCTCAATGGCAATGTAATGAGTAACAACGCTGAGACTATTCCTGACAGGAAAAATCTTAATGCCATACCAGTAGGACTCCCCATTTTTCCGGAAGTTCAATATTCTGGTTTTCAGGCTTTCAAAATTAGCTAATTTATCATTGATGAACTGCTTCGTTCGGAGATTCGTTTTTTCTCCTTGCAAAAAAGATGGCTTTTTTCCTATTGCTTCATCGATACTGTAGCCTGTCATTGATTGAAAAGTCCTGCTGACCCATATAATTTCTTTCGAGAGATTAGTGACGACAATCGTATAATTATCTATCAGTGATGATTTATAATCAATATCTAACTGCCAGTCATGAGTAAGCGCCAGGCTTTCCAGTTGCACAATATCATTGTGTATATAAATACCCTTCCCCAGAGCAGGGCTGGCAATGTCCCAACATAAAAAGGGAGCAGGCGTAGTTTTATAATAAGATTCTCCCTGAGAATAGGCAAAAGCAGGTATATCTAGCATTATCTGTTTGTTTTAAAGAATACAAATTGTTTAACACTATTGTTTTATGTTTTTAAAAAATAATATCCACAACTTTTGATGATTAGCCGGTCAATCTCTGTAAAGACCTTAAAAAGACAGGAAATTTTAGTAAATTTGCACCCGTTTTTAAATAAAAAATATGCTTTACCCTCAGAATATAGAACAAAAAATAGGGTTTGATAAAATTCGTGAACTGATTGCGGGCCACTGTGTGAGCTCGCTTGGCAGAGCTTTTGTTGACAAAATACGTTTTTCTGATGATTATAAAATAATTGACCGATTGATTCGCCAGGTGGCAGAGTTTAAGTTAATTCTGCAAACTGAATCGGGTTTTCCGGAGCAAAATTATATAGATGTTAGTGAAGCCCTTGCACGCGCTTCTATTGAAGGTGCATTTATAAGTGAAGAACAGTTTTTTGAAATTAAACTTTCGTTGCGTACTATTCAGCAGATTATTCATTTCTTTAAAAATAAAGAAGAAACCATCTACCCTGAATTAAAGACGCTTACTGCGAATTCTTTACCTGCATCAGATAATGAAGGTTGGAGTAGTGTGATAGCGCAGATAGACAAAATTATTGATGAACGTGGAAAAGTAAGAGATTCTGCCTCACCTGAACTGGCTGATATTCGCAGAAGATTAATAGCTGAGCAAAGCGATTTAAGAAAAACTCTGGAGCGGATTCTCCGCACTGCCCGTAACAGTGGATGGATAGGCGACGAAATGTCACTGACCATTCGAGATGGAAGAATGGTGATTCCTGTTTTGTCAGAACACAAACGTAAACTGAAAGGTTTTGTACATGATGAATCAGCAACAGGCCAGATGGCCTTTGTTGAGCCGGCTGAAGTATTGGAGGCCAATAATGAAATTAGAGAACTGGAAGCACGCGAACGTCGGGAGATTGTCAAAATTCTTGAAAAACTGACGGCATTTTTACGTCCGAATGTTCCGGCTTTGCGCAAAGCTTATCTTTTTTTAGGGCTGGTTGATTTTATACGAGCCAAGGCCAAATTTGCCCTTTCTATCAATGCGACTGCCCCCCTTTTAGTAGAGAATCAGGCTTTAGAGTGGTATAGGGCTACACATCCTTTATTGTATCTTGCGCATCAGAAACAAAACAAGACCATTGTTCCGCTATCAATCAAGCTCGATCAGGAGAATAGAATAGTACTGGTATCAGGTCCTAATGCAGGAGGTAAATCTGTCATGCTTAAAACCATTGGTCTGATGCAATACATGGCACAATGTGGGCTATTAGTACCTGCTTCGCCTGATTCTAAGGTAGGTATATTCAAGAATATCTTCATTGATATTGGTGACGAGCAGAGTATTGAAAATGATTTAAGTACCTACAGTTCGCATCTGACGAACATGAAGCACTTTGTCAATTTCTCTAATAAATTCACTTTGTTTCTGATAGACGAGTTTGGTACAGGTACAGAACCCAGTTTAGGTGGAGCCATTGCTGAGTCTATTTTAGAACAATTGCTGCGCTCAAAAGCTTATGGTGTAATCAATACCCACTATACAAATCTTAAAGTATTTGCCAATAAGAACAGCGGCACTATCAATGGGGCCATGAAGTTTGATGCCGAGCATTTAGAACCGATGTATGAATTGGAAATCGGTAAGCCGGGTAGTTCTTTTGCTCTGGAAGTGGCCCAGAAAATTGGCTTGCCTAAGCAGGTGGTTGATAATGCCAAACGTAAACTAGGCACACAGCAGATTGACTTTGAGAAGCTGATTAAGGAACTGGAAATAGAAAGGAAAGTATTTGCCGATAGAAATAAAGAGTTTATTGAGAAAAATCAGCAACTCAAGAATACTTTGGAACAGTACAACGGTTTGAAGAATTTTCTTGAAATAGAGAAAAAAAAGATTCTGAACGATGCTAAAGCCCAGGCAAAAGAGCTTCTCAAAGAGACTAACCGGAAGATTGAAACTACTATTAAGGATATAAAAGAAGGCAAAGCCGATAAAGACCTTACCAAATTGATTCGCCAGGAATTACAGGAGTTTGAAACTAAGGAACTGAAGCTTGAAAAAGTGGAAGAGCAGAAACCTGTTTCAGAAGAATGGGAGTTGGAAAATGGTGTAATTGCGATAGGCAGTTTTGTCAGAATAAAAGGACAGGCTACTATCGGTGAGGTATTAGCCATTAAGGGCAAAGATGCAGAAATTGCCATTGGTGAACTAAAAACCAATGTCAAACTGAATCGTCTGGAAAAAATGAGTAGGAAAGAATTCAGAGAGGCTGTTAAAGAAAGTATCAAACCTAAAATGACAGGCATTGATCTGAACGAAAAGATGATGAATTTCAGTTTCAATCTTGATTTGAGAGGCAAACGTGGCGAAGAAGCCCTGGGAGTTGTTGATAACTTAATGAATGATGCTATCATGTTGGGATATCCCGAATTAAGAATCATTCATGGCAAAGGAGATGGTATTTTAAGGAATCTGGTTCGTCAACACCTTCGCTCCTATAAACAAGTAGCAGGCATGAGTGATGAACATGCCGACAGGGGTGGACAGGGGGTGACGATTGTGCGGATGAAATAAAATAGAAGAAGGTGTCTAAAAAGTTTTTCTCGTAAAATAATATTTCGCAAAACCCCATCCCAACCCTTCCCCAACAATGGGGAAGGGCTTAAAAGTCCCTCTCTCCACTGTTGGGGAGCGGCCGCCGCTGCGGAGGGATTTAGGGTGTGGGGGCGCGCTTGGCCAAATAATATTTTGTGCACCTTGACTTTTTGGACACCTTCTTTGCATGATTATAAAGTGCAA
>CALRLN020000195.1:0-9193 GCA_943368675.1 Chitinophaga pinensis
ATTCTTATGCACAACTAAAAAATATTCTTTCCGAATTATTAAGCTTCAACTGGTCTGATTACTTAAATTCTAAGCATTTTAAAGAATTTGTCTACAGTTAATTAAACTCCTTTAAATCCCAATTGTATACTTAGTGTATGAATCAGGCAGATAACATTATTAATAAATTACGAATCCACACCAGCACACTTCACTCAGCATTAGAACAAACATCGCTATCTGTCTCATTATTAGATGAAAATGTATCACAGGATGATTGCGTAGCATATCTGCAAAAAATGCGCGAGATTGTAGCCTTTTACGAAGCTAAGGTATTTTCAGGGTTATCTGAGACCTTAACAGATTTACCCAAAAGAGAAAAATTGTTATTGATAGATAAAGATTTGAAATATCTGGCTCCTCATGCTTTAAGCTCAACCATTTTCAAAAATCCTGTAGCAGAAAACCCTTCCGTAGCCTATGCACTTGGCTGTATGTATGTAATGGAAGGTTCTACTTTAGGCGGCAAAGTTATTTTGAAACATGTTTCTAAAGCTTTAGGTATTATACCGGAGCAGGGCGGCTCTTATTTTGCAGGTTACGGTGAAGAAACCGGACATTACTGGAAAAGTTTTTTGCATATATTGCAGGAGTATTCGGCCAATAATGATGCTGACGATGAAATTATAAGAGGGGCAAAAGATACTTTTACATCTATAAAATATTATTTTGAGCAGTAGCCAATGGAACTCAGAGATATTGTAAACAGAGAAATTGTCAATCTCACCAATTGTGAACAAGAGCCTATTCATATACCGGGTAGTATTCAGCCACATGGATTTTTAATTGCCATAGATACCAATTTCACTGTCAGATACGCAAGCGGCAATATTAAAGATTACGCATTGCTTTCGGTAGGAGAAATTCTGCAAAAGCCAATTGAGATTTTGATAGGAACACACCAGATGGCCGAATTTCAAAATTATATTGAGCATCTTCAGAATAAAATAACTACCCCGCATATTGTAAATATTGAGAATTCACAATTTCAGTGTGTTATTCATCACAGCAACGATTTTCTGATTTGTGAGTTCGAACCCGTTTCTGAGTTTATTCCACGCGTATCTACGGTTTACGACCAGGCCATTAATTTTGCAAAGTATATGGGTCAGGCCATGACCTTGCAGCAGTTATGCGATAGTGTTGCTACTGAAATACGTGCGCTTACGGGCTATGACCGTGTAATGGTGTATCGTTTTGATAAAGAATATAACGGAGAAGTATTTGCTGAAAGTAAAAGTGTTGAACACGAGCCTTTTCTGGGCCTGCATTATCCGCATACTGACATCCCGATTCAGGCAAGACAACTCTATATCAAGAACCTGTTAAGACTCATAGTTGACATAAATTATACGCCTGTCCCGATTTTTACCAGAGAGAACGCAACTAACGAAAATTTAGACTTAAGTTATTCTACATTAAGAAGTGTTTCTCCTATCCATATCGAGTATCTGAAAAATATGGGCGTCGGCGCTACACTCACAATCTCGCTTATTCATGAGGATAAACTGTGGGGGCTGGTAGCCTGCCATCATTATTCGGCCAAGTATATCGACCATTATACACGCATTGCGGCACAATTGCAAGGGCATTTTCTTACTTCGCAGATTCAGGTAAGAGAAATGGCAGAAGAATATACAATCGCAGCCAATATTAATAAATCCCTGGAAACACTGCTTAACCAGACTTTTGCGCCTGAACGAACTTCTTTACAAAGTCTGGTGCAACAAGCGCAGATACTTGAAATCTGTAATGCCAGCGGTGTAGCCGTATTACTAAACGATGTGGTATATAAAGCAGGAAAAACACCTGCCGATGATAGCATTCTGAAGATAGCTTCCTGGGCCAGGACAAAGGCTTCCAAAGGGTTTTATAGTACTGACCGTCTGCCTGAACATTTGCCTGAGGCTCAAGAATGGTGTGAGACGGCTTCAGGCATTTTATATTATCAACTAGGGGTAGTACATGATGAAACTATTATCTGGTTCAGACCGGAAAGTCTGGAAGAAATTAACTGGAGTGGTGACCCCGAAAAAGCGATAATAAAAGATGCCAACGGCTTGTCACCAAGAAAATCATTTGAGAAATACCAGCAGATTGTGAAGTGTCGCTCGCATGAATGGACAAAAACAGAACAGACAGCCGCATCTACCTTCTCTTATTCATTACAGAAATACATTACACTGATATTGCTGACCGAAGAAGAAGCCCGACAAAGGGAGTTGACAAAGCAATTGAGAGATTCAAACCTTGAGCTCGAAAATATCAGTTGGATTAGTACTCATGACCTGAAGGAGCCATTAAGAAAAATCCAGTTGTTTTCATCGAGACTTCTGGATCTGGAAAAGAATATGTCGGCTGACATAAGTAACACTTTGCAGAAAATGAACGCTTCTGCCAATAAGATGCAGAAACTTATTTCAGATATAACTAATTATTCGAGAATCAGACATGCTGAGAAATCATTTGAAAAAATAGACCTGTCTGAACTGATTACTAAAGTGATAACGGAGTTGCATGAGGAGATAGAAGAAAAAACTGCTGTTATCAGCACTCGTGACTTATCTTCAGTAGTTGGTATTCCGGTAATTGTATATCAGCTTTTCAGCAATCTGATAGGTAATGCTTTGAAATTCAGTAAGGCGGGCATTCCGGCATTAATAAGTATTGAACAATCAAAAGAACTGTGCCCTTCGCCGGAGCCTGATGATATTAAATTATATAGTAAAATTACGATAACAGATAACGGAATCGGTTTCGAGAACGAATTCAGCGATAAGATATTTAAGATATTTACCCGCTTACATGCAGTAGACAAGTATCAGGGAACAGGTATTGGCCTTGCTTTATGTAAGAAAATCATGCAACTGCATAACGGATACATTTTTGCAGAAGGTGAGAAGAATGAGGGGGCTACTTTTAGTTTGTATTTTCCTGTTTAGTAAATGTAGCACGGCTATAATCGGAATAGTATAGCCGTGCCATAGTTATTTAATTCTAATCAAAAATCTCCCTCTGCAGGCTCCTTAGTTTTCTTCTTCGCCTGATGTAGACGATAGTTAAAGGTTAGGTTCACCTGTCTTAATCTACCCTGGCCTCTTCCTTCTGTATAGAAATTCACCCCTTCAGTAATAGAACGGTAAATTCTTGAATTGAAAACATCACTTACATTCAGGGTAAGAGTTGCGTTATTTTTAAGTATATCCTTGCTTACTGCCAAATCCATTACGGCTATTGCTTTTCTGCGCCCTTGTGGGGTTTGTTGTGGGGCTTCGTAATTACCTCTTATCTGGAAGTCGGTGTTTTTCCAGAAGGTGAAGCGTGAAGTCAGACGGGTAAACCAGCTGTAAGTATCACTTTTGAGGCTCGCATCAAAATTTGCACCGTTTGTAATGGCTCGGAAGAAGTTGAAACTTCCGTCTATTTTCCACCATTTATAAGGCGATAAAGACGTAGTGAACTCGTAGCCGAATGAGTTTTCAGTCGCCAGGTTTTCCGGACGGGTAAAGGAACTGCCAGTGGCATCTACCGTTCTGATGCGTACAATTTTACCATCGGTAAATCTATAATATAGGGATGAACTGATAGAACCTGTCTCAAAATATTTAATATGTCCGATTTCATAGACATCAGTAAATTCCGGATTCAAATCAGGATTCCCGCTCCAGAAATTACGGCTATCGCTGAATGTTGAAAAAGGACTCAAATCGTTATATGTCGGGCGGCGGATACGTCGGCTATAACTGATTTGCATGGAGTTCTGCTTCGGGAATTCGTAGGTAATATGCACACTCGGAAACAGGTTATTGTATTTTCTCGGATTTACCTCGTTGGTTTTTTTCAAAGTGGTAGTTACGTTAGTCCATTCTGCACGCACACCAACCTGGTATGAAAACTTATTGACTTTATTACCCACAATACCATAAGCCGCATTGATGTTTTCTTCGTATAAGAAATCATTTGTAAAACCCGCAATCGGGAACCACGCACCATCAGTCCCTCTCTGAGTCAATGAAAAATCGTTAGTCATATCTCTCGAACTACTTCTGGCTCCTAACTCAAACTTGCCATCTTTGGCAAATGGCTGGGTGTAATCCAGTTGAAACAATAATTGTTTTTCGGTTTCATAGTTGAGTGAGCGTTGCAGTATAGCAGGAATATCGGAGGCGCTACCATCCGGTTTGAAACTCGCCTGATTATAATATTGGTCAGAGTCCTCCCAGTTATCCAGATACCTTACATCAGCCGATAGTTCATGTCCTTTTCTCTCAAACTTACGTTTGTAAGTAATGGCATATTCCGAATTGGGCTCTGTTTCGGTTTCGTCTTGTGTACGGTTGGTAATACCTGTCGGATTATTCAGTGTATTCAGATAATCTCTGTAGCGGATATCTGAAAAACGCTTTCCTTTACTTATTCTCCATAAGTAAGAGCCTGTTAATACGTTATTTTCATTAAAGAAATAATCTATTCCTGCTCTGGCGCTATTATTTTGACCTTTTAAACTACTGGTTGAGTTTTGTTGGGTAATTAATGTAGAATCTCCATGATAGAATTCCTGATACTGAGAATTTCTGCCGGGAGTATTTCGATAAGAGGCCGTATAATTAACAAAGAAATTAAGGTTTTTCCGGCGGTAATTTACGTTAGCCGCTAAACCAAGATTAGTTGGCAGACCCGTAATTACATCAAAAGAACCATTGAAGCCTTCTTTGCGCTCTTTTTTCAGAATAATATTGATAATACCGCTCATGCCCTCGGCCTCATAACGTGCCGATGGATTTGTAATAATTTCTATTCTTTCAATACTGCTTCCTTGTAATTGCTGCAAACCACTACCTCCTTTGATACTTACCAACCCTGATGGCTTGCCATCCACTAAAATCCTAACGTTATTACTGCCTCGCAAACTTACGTTGCCGTCAATATCTACCGATACCGAGGGTACATTGGTAAGAATATCCACTGCTGTTCCGCCGGCATTAGCCAAGTCTTTGCCTACGTTAAAAACCCGTTTATCCAGGGTCATCTCCATAGAGCTTTTTTCGGCTCTTACCTCTACTTCGTCTAAGGTCCTGCTCGAAGTAGCGATTTTCAAAGTGCCTAAATCATGCGGTGAGTTATCCGGAGTTAACGAGAATACAGCCGTTTTGGTGGCTTTATACCCGATAAATTCCAGCAAGGCATAATAAGTGCCGGCAGGCGCATCAATGGAGAAATCTCCTGCATCACTGGTGATATTGCCTGTTACAAACGAGCTGTCAGGTAATTTAAACAGCCGGATACTGGCATAAGACAGCGGTGCGCCCGACTGCGCATCTATAACTTTTCCTTTTAGTTTTAATTTGCCAGCATTCTGCGCAAAAGAAACTTCTGAGAATACGATACTAATACACAAACAAACAATGAATGATAATGCTTTTCTGGTTGAAATTAAGGACTTGTTTTTTCTAAAGATGTTCATTTCGGATTGTAAAATAGGATATAAGGCTGAATAAAGGGGTGGATTAGTCGACTTTATAGGCTACGACCTTATTTTTTAAGAAAGTAGGCACAAAAAGCATTTTTTTAGCGGGTATATATTCAAAATCTGCTGTATTCATTGGTTTATCAATAGTGTCTAATAACAAGCTTGGTTTGCCATTGGGTGTTACGTGCCATATCCTGCCTCTCCACTCGCTCACAAAATATCCTTTTTTACCGTCTGACTCAATGCCGTCAATACCGCTTTTCTCTGTTCCCATTCCTTCAGCAAATTTGCTCAGGTCTTTTGTTTTGGTATCGTAGGCATACAAAATACCTTCTCCATTACCTATCAGTAATTTGCCATTGTCATAAAACAACCCATTGGGGTTTTTAAGTAAGCCACCTTCAAGAATCTTTTCTAACTTACCGCCCTGCCATTTCCAGACGCTATTAGCGCGCATATCCGTTACATATAAAATCTTATTCTTCTCGTCGATAGTAATATCGTTTAACATTTTAGCGTCTGGTACAGTATAATTATTCACGATCTTCCCCGTAGCTAAATCAATTTCATTGATGGCAAAAAAACTTGCTGTGTATAATTTATTACCGATAATACCCATTCCTTTAATAGCGTTCAGGCCGGGAGTCATGATTCTTTGCTGAATCTTGCCGTCTAAGCCTATTTTAGCTACAAAGCTCTCCTTATTTTCGGGTACTGATTTGCCGTTGATACATGAAACATATAGTACATTATTTTTTGTATCATACAAGACAGATTCCGGTGTAGTGAGTGTGGTATCTGTTTCCCAGACCTGGGTTAGTGTTGGTGTTTGTGCCATTACTGTCAAACTGAAAATACAGCATAGGCAGAATGAGGCAAATAGAGTTTTCATAAATGAATAGAGGTTAAATAGACGTTTGAAAATTGGCTAATAGACTTGAATATTACAAAATATTCGGGTTTCTGGCAAATTACCTAGTAATAAAATAGACTTCCTATTCTTTTAAATCGACCAATCAATCAAGCAGCCCGAAAAGTGAAATTTACTAAATAAGCGGGTTATTGCAAGATTATTCATTTGGCTATATTTTATCTGATAAGGTAAAACCAGGAATCTATCGCAAGGAAGTCCAGATCGAATAGTTCTTTTCCTGTTATCCTTTTCCCTCACCGTTCTTCTTTTTCCTTTTTCTACTTGCATTCTCCACACTATGAGTATCTTCTTTCACATCATTCTGTTGAAAAACGATATGGTATGGTATTTTTACTATGTTTCATATAATTATTTGTTAAACTAAAGACACACACATATATGAAAGATCAGGATACAAGCTTTTATAGTCAAAGTGACGAACAAGCAATTGAGCCAAATACATCGCAACCGGAAAAAACATGGGATGGCCCTATGCTGGAACCGGAACGCACAGCAGAGAAAGAACAGGAAACTATTAATCAGCGAGTAGCTGATAATGATGACAGAGGCCAGGGCTCTGATAGCCCTCCTTTGAGAAGTGAACTTGACCCTCCGACAGCCCCGGATATAGTTCCTGACCAATCACCGGATGAAATTAATTATCCGGGCAAGAAGGATTATCCGCACGTTGAGCAACCTAAGTTTTATGGTTCTTCCATAAGTTCTAGTATGGATACCGGAGGCACTGATTCATCAATTGGTAATGAAGATCCGAGAGGAGAGCATGGAGAGGAGGCTCAGGAGATTCAACAAAAAGAAGAAGAGGAAAGACAGGAAAAGCTAAAAGAAAAAGAAGCAGAATTGAGAGAAGCACACGAAGGCCGGGATGAAAGCATCAGAAAATCGGAAGAAGGAAATATTACCGATAAAAGAGGATACAACGAGATTCGTGAAAACTCTCCTGTAGGTAGTGAAAGAGACAAAGAATTTTTGAATTGAAGTGAGCGTTCAGATATGTAGGAGTAAGAAAGCCATTGCACCGGTTGCTATGGCTTTCTTATTGTGCTTACTGCCCGAATATCTCGGCGGAAAGTTTAGCATCAAGCCCATACAAATCATTCCGGAAATTGATTTGTCCGGAAGAGTCCACCCAGCTTGTGAAATAAACAATATATACTGGTATGGCAGGGCTTACTTTAATACCTGTTTCTTTGTCTGTTGTTAGTACTTCATTAACCTTCTCCGCATTCCAGCCGGTATTGTTTCTGAGTAAATAAAGCGCCAGTCTTTTAGGATCTGATAATCTGATACAACCATGACTGAATGCCCTTTTTGAATCGCCAAAAAGCCCTTTGGATGGTGTGTCGTGCAGATAAATATTAAAACTATTGGGAAATAAAAATTTCATTTTACCTAAAGAATTCTTACCACCGGGTTTTTGTCTGATAGCATAAGGCACATTTTTGGTAAAAGCGCCCCAATTGACACTAGACGGATTGATAACTTTATTACCCGATAGCACCTCCATATTGTTTCGGGAAAGGTACCCTGTACCATTTTTGAGCTTAGGCAAAATTTCATTACGTATGATACTCTGCGGTATGTTCCAGTAGGGGTTCAGAACAATCTGAGAAAGATTACCCTTGAATATGGTTGTCTGTGTAGCGGATTTACCAACTACCACATTCATTGCCCACACCTGTTTGCCATTTTCAAAAACATGCAGTCTGTATTCGGGAATATTAACCAGCAAGTGGTCTTTTTCTAATTCTTCAGGCACCCATCTCAAACGCTCCATATTGAGCATAATCTGCTTGATGCGGTAATCAACAGGCAGATTCATTTCTTTTAACGTAGCAGCGTCAATTTTACCGCTATCTTTCAAACCCATGCGTCGCTGAAATCGTACGACTGCGTTTTTTAGCGAATCTGTAAACGTCATGCTTGTATCGCGCAGTTTGAAGTCGCCTGTCAGAAACAGGTTTTGCTTAGCCGCCAGAATACTTGAATCTCTGTCTCCTACATCCAGTTGTTTTTTGGTAGTAATAACCTTCGGCCAACCTCCTTTTCTTTCAATATTCCGGTAGACCCTTAATTTGTCTTTCAGGCGGATGTAATATTGATTCACTGGCTCCCTGACTTTTTCACCCTTGGTCAATGAAACCAGAGAATCAAGCAGAAGTTGATAATTTTTCTTTTTACGTGGTATAAACCACTCTAAATCGAGGGGATTTTTTGTGATACCTCCATAGGCTTTTATGGCATAATTAAAGAAAGTCGTAGTGAGCAAAAGTTCCAGGCGTTGTACCTCGGCTTTTCGGTCCAGAAAGTCTTTTCCATCGTTTTCAGCGCTGATAATCAGGTTATCTAACTCAATATCCCGGAAACTACTGTCAGCAAAATCATAAGTATAGTTTTTTAACTGACTATAGAAGTTCTGAGCGGCATCGTTCATTCCGTTTTTACTAAACCATGCCGATTGATAAGAGCGGCGGGCATAAAACTCTTTTACCTCTTCTCTGATGGTATCTTCCGCTGCAAAACTTTTGAAAAAATTATTTACAACAATACTATCAAGCAGAATATCGGTAAAGTTCTTTGAAGAATAAATACTTGAATCAGGCAATACACTCCTGCGTGATTTTTTGCCTTTTTTACAACTCGTTATACTGACAACAACAGTTAGAATAATAAAGAATACAATGGCACCTCTTTTAACTTTTAGCATACGCTACGTGTGAATTTTCTCTATGGATATATAATAAACTGCC
>CALRLN020000196.1:0-9184 GCA_943368675.1 Chitinophaga pinensis
GATGAAATTAAAGCAATCGCAAAAAAGTATTAGAATTAAATGAAATATTAGTTGATAAGAGTACGGCTATTCTCTATTTTTGTTCTATTCAATCTATTTTACGCGTAACCTTTAATGAAACTTAATAAATCTTTACTCTCTCAGCCTTCTTTAACACAACTCCCTGAAAAAGTCTTACAATTTGGTACAGGTGTTTTACTACGTGGTTTGTGCGATTATTTTATAGACAAAGCCAATAAAGAGGGGATATTTAATGGTAGAGTTGTCGTTGTTAAATCGACAGACTCCGGTGGAGCAGATGCTTTTGCTGAACAGGATAACTTGTATACTATTTGTGTGAGAGGTATTGATAAGGGCCTCCCTAAAGAAGAAAATATCATCTCGGCCGCTATCAGTCGTGTTTTATCAGCGCAAAGCCAATGGGCAGATATTCTGGCAACAGCCAGAAATCCGGCCATTGAAATAGTTATCTCTAATACTACTGAAGTAGGTCTACAATATGTAGAAGAAAGTATTAATCAGACTCCCCCCGCCTCATTTCCGGCTAAACTCACAGCATGGTTGTATGAAAGATTTCAGGCTGGTCTTCCGGGTATGGTGATTATCCCGACCGAATTAATAGTTGGCAATGGAGATAAACTGAAAGAAATTATTCTACTGCTATGTGCCTTTAATCAATTGCCGGATGACTTTGTACAATGGCTTTCAAAAGAAAACAGTTTCTGTAACTCGTTAGTAGACAGAATTGTGCCGGGTAAACCTAAAGGGGCAGGCCTGAAAGAATTGGAAGAAAAATTGGGTTATGAAGACGATTTACTGACAATTGCCGAGGTATATCGTTTATGGGCCATCGAGGGAGACGAGAAAGTAAAAGAGGTTTTGTCATTTCATGAAGCCGACGCAGGAGTAAAAATAGAAAAAAATATCGAGCAGTATCGTGAGTTAAAACTACGTATGCTCAATGGCACACACACACTAATGTGCGGTATGGCCTATCTATCAGGCTTTGAAACAGTTAAGGAAGCATTGGCCGATGAACTGACAGAGAAGTTTATTACGATTCTGATGACGACCGAGATTGTTCCGGCAATTCCGTATAAGATACAGGCAAAAATTTGTCAGCGCTATGGCAGAGAAGTATTAGATCGCTTCCGTAATCCGTTTTTAGAGCATCAATGGATAAGCATTACCCTCCAATATACCATGAAAATGCGTATGAGGAATATCCCGCTGTTATTGAATTATTACAAAGAATTTAATACTGTACCGCAGTATTTTGCCCGGGGTTTTGCTGCTTACTTATTATTTATGCGGGCAGTAAAAGAAGAGAACGGCAAATACTATGGCAAAAGAGGCGAGGACTTATATCCGATTCAATGCGATTCTGCGGCGTATTTTTACAATGTCTGGCAGAACCATACAGCCGATGAGGTAGTGCAGAAAGTATTGTCTGACACAGAGCTTTGGGGAAGCGACTTAAGCAAACTTGCAGGTTTTGCAGAAAATGTGAGTACTCACTTGTCTAATATGATGATGATAGGTGTACGTGAAGTAGCTTCGGCTTTGAACGTATATGCATAAATTGTATGATTTTATAATAGATACTATAAAGGCGGGATACTTTCCCGCCTTTTATTTTATTTCACCACCTGCCGCTTCAATAATTCCCAGAAACATTTAGCCGTAGATTCAATATCTATGCTTGCATCATGTGCATCAACAATCTGCTCTTTAAAGAGCTGGAAGTGCAATTCTTCAAGGGTAGGCCATTTGAAACCGTATTTACCCGGTATTTTACAGAAATTAACCACATTTTTATCTTTCATTGTGCAGAAGCTGCGTTTAGTCAGCAGCACTTTCGGGTCTATTTTCTTTCTCACATATTCTGCTCCTACAATGGCTTTATCAAACTCAACATTATGACCTATCACGATTGAAGATTCAATGATTGCCTGCTGAAACAGGGTGAGAATATCCAATAAATCGTGCCCCTCAGCTAATGCCTGCTGGGTTGTTATGCGATGAATCCTGGTAGCATCTGCCGGAATCACATAGCCTTCAGGTTTAATAATATAATTATGTTTAGCCCGCAATGAACCATCTTCATAATATTCAGAATAGGCTAATTGCACCATTCTCGGCCAGTTCTGCACATGAGTAACGGGTGCATTATAATTAGAAGGCAGGCCGGTAGTTTCAGTATCAAAAAACAGAATTTTTCTCATATCAATAAAAAACGCTCTTCCCTTGCAAAGAAAGAGCGTTTGAGTGATTTTGGCAAATCTTTATTTTTGTCGGCTAAAACCAAAATAAATCGGAATCCCGATAGCCACAATAGCTAAGCCGGGATAAGTAAACTGTGGTTTTTCTTTGATTAATATTAAAACAATGATAGATGCCACAATGACATAAAGCATGGGAATTATCGGATACCCAGGTGCTTTGATCGGGCGTTCAGCATCCGGCATTTTGCGGCGCAGGATAAATATACCATAAATAGTAAAGGCATAGAATAGAATCACTACTCCCATCAGATAATCCAGCAGGTCACCATATTTACCTGTTAAACATAAGAAAGAAGCCCAGAAACATTGCCACCAAAGCGCATTTTGCGGTACACCCCGTTCAGATAGTTTGCCGAAATTTTTGAAAAACAAACCATCTTTAGCCATTGTATAATATACTCTTGCGCCTGAAAGAATCAGACCATTGTTACAACCAAAAGTAGATACCATAATCAGCATGGCTACCACAATCGAAAAGCCTTGTCCACCAATCAGGTTAGCGGCTGCGGCTGCTACTCTGTCTTCACTTGCAAACTGAATACCCCTGCTGAATACATCAGCACCGTTAGGATCTCCTTTTAGCGGAAGAATACACAAGTACGCCACATTCATCAACAGATAAAGAACCGTTACCACTATTGTTCCTATGGCCAGACCTCTCGGTATTGTTTTCTTAGGTTCTACTACTTCATCACCCGCAAAGGTCAGACCATTCCAGGCGTCACTTGAAAACAAGGTGCCTACCTGTGTTACGCCCAATGCTAAAATAATGGCAAAACCACCGATAGCTGTGGTAACCCACTCATCGCCTGTTTTGACAGTACTTGAAGCAGCAAACATATTAGAGAAATTCTGTGAAATCACATCAGCATTAGCACCTAAAAAGAAACCTAATATAATAAGCAGAGCAATTGCGCCTAATTTGGTAGTACTGAAAATATTCTGAATAATCTTGCCCTCTTTTACTCCCCTGGTATTGGCATAAGTCAGAATAACAATGCTGACAATGGCGAGTAAACGCTGCGAAGTAAGTTTAAAAGTAGTATCGCCAAGTACAAAAAACTCATGTTTATCACTGATATAATCAGGAAAAAGTACGCCTGAATATTTAGCAAAAGCCACTGCAACAGCTGCTATGGTTCCTGTCTGGATTACAGCAAAAAACGACCAGCCATAGAGAAAGCCAGTGAGTTTGCCATAGGCTTTCTGAAGGAATACATACTGCCCGCCGGCATGTGGAAACATGGCAGTTAACTCACCATAACAGAGTGCGCCTACCATAGTAAGGACTCCGGCTAATACCCAGGAAGCTAATAACCAACCGGAAGAGCCAACCTGACGTGCCACATCGGCACTAACAATGAAGATTCCGGAGCCAATCATTGACCCCGACACGAGCATCACGGCATCGTATAAGCGGATTTCTTTTTTAAAATTTGCCAATTTAATCAGGGGTTAGGGTTCATTTATTAGATTAGGTCAATCAACTAAATTAAGTTCTTTCAGATGTTCAAATATAATCTGGTCAACGGCCGAGGTTTTGTTTTTATCTACATAAGTCAGCCATGCTATTTCTTCAATTTCAGCAGCAGGTTTTAGTTCTCCCTGATAACCAGCCAGATAACAGGTCATTACCACCATAATCCCTTCGGCATGTCCATGAGCCTGTGCTTCAAATCTTCCAAAGAATTTCAGAGAATCAGGTTTAAGATTTACTGTTAATTCTTCACATATCTCCCGAACCAATGCTGCTTCATCACTTTCACCCGATTCCCGTTTACCACCCGGAAAATAATAAGTGTCTTTCCCTTTGCTGCGTGTACTTAAAATCTTTCTGTCTCTTATATATATCCATGCCAGCTTATCGACCCATTTCATCCCTTTATTTCTTTGCTAATTTACTATTCTGATAGCCATAGGCAAAATATATTACCAGCCCTAAAATCATCCAGATAATGAACATTCGCCAGTTGGTCCAGCCTAATTCTGTCATCAGATATAGATTGGTTAGTATACCTAGCACAGGTAGAAGAGAGAAGTTATATTTGAAGCTCATGACAGCCAGTACCAACCAGACTATCCAGAAAACAACCAATAAAGGTCTTTGTTGCAGGTGTTGTAACACGTCTCCTTGAGAATACGTCAGATATAAGCCTACGAGTAGCAAAGGAGCCGCAAAATATTTAGCATTGATATAAGGAATCTTGAATTTGGCATCTTTGCTCATCCCTTTGGCATCCAGAATTAAAACACCTGCACAAACCAATATAAATGCGAAGAAAGTACCTACACTGGTAAGGTCAACGAAGAAACTCATTTTAAAGAAGAGAGAAGGAACAGCCACTAAAATTCCGGTCACAATTGTAGCAAAGCCCGGTGTTTTAAACTTAGGGTGAATCTCACCAAACTTCTTACCGAGTAAACCATCACGGCTCATAGTCATCCATATACGTGGTTGTCCGATTTGGTAGGCTAATAATGCACTGGTGATAGCTACGACAGCACTTACCGAAATGACACCTGCCACAAAATCAAAACCGACCTTTGAGAAAACATACGCCAATGGGTCGGCTACATTTAACTCTTTATAATTCACCATGCCTGTCAATACTGTTGTAATAAGTACGTATAAAACTGTACAGATAAGCAAGCATAGCAACATGGCTCTGGGTAAATCTCTCTGCGGATTTTTAGCTTCTTCGGCCGTTGTGGAAATAGAGTCAAAACCAATAAAAGCAAAGAAAACAGATGCAACGCCACTCAACACCCCATTGATACCATTCGGTGCAAAAGGCGACCAGTTTTCAGGTCTTATATAAAATACACCTACTACAATCACCAATAAGATAACCCCCAACTTAAGCGCCACCAATATATTACTCGCATTACGAGATTCTTTAATTCCGATATAGCAAAGAGAAGTAATCAGAACAGTAACTAAGCCGGCAGGTAAATTGAAAATCAATTTTGTAAAACCAAAATCCGGAGCATCCTGAAAAGCCTTTGCCAATATTCTTTGACCCTGCGTAATATCCTTTCCATTAGCAATTACCACCTCAAAAGCTTCTTTGGCAGAGGTATAATCAATAGCAAGCCACATCGGGAAATGAATCCCGAAGCCTTCAAGCATAGATACGAAATAGCTCGACCATGAAATAGCTACTACCATATTAGATACGGCATACTCAAGTATCAGGGCCCAACCGATAATCCAGGCTATAACCTCACCAAATGATACATACGCATAAGTATAGGCACTACCACTCACAGGTACCATAGAGGCAAATTGTGCGTAGCTTAGAGCCGTAAAAACGCAGGCAATAGCAACAAAGACAAATAGGAGAGAAACCGCAGGCCCACCATTGAAACTTGCCAAACCGATAGTGCTGAAAATTCCGGCACCGATAATTGCAGCAATTCCAAGTGTTGTCAGGTCTCTTACGCCAAGAATCCGGGCCAGTGAATGCCCTTCATTTCCCTTTTTGGCTTCTTCAATAGCTTTGTTGACATCTTTCCTTCGAAAAAGTGAATTACTCATGTGTAAGATATTTAGGTTTTTATAAGTTTGTTATGGTATATTCTCCAAAACTATCGAAAAAAAGATAATACCAATCTATGAAAACTAAAATTTTTATCAAATGAACCTTATTTATATCTATCTCTTTTCAGAATTCCCTATTTCAAAAGCAGATTTCTATGAAATTTTCTTCTGAAAAAACTTGTCTAACCTTTTTTAGGTATATACCTTTGTACGGACAACTTGTATAGACAAGTTGAGTATTTTGAACTGATAAATCAAATAAAAAGCATCAAAGTGAAAGCAGCCGTTTATCGTGGAAAAGAAGAGATTTTTGTTGAAGAAGTAGGGATGCCTACCTTGGAAGAAGGAGAAGTATTGCTCGAAATAGAGGCCTGTAATGTATGCGGAACAGACCTGCGTACCTATCGGCATGGAGACAAGAAAATTACCCCTCCGCGAATACTTGGACATGAGTTTTGTGGAAGGGTAGTAGAGTCAAAAAGTACTGAAACCGATATAAAGGTAGGCGATAGGGTATTGATGTATATTGTTTTATCATGCGGAGAGTGCCGATACTGTAAAGCAGGGCGTGAGAATTTATGCCAGAGCCGCACCACGATGTCGTATCATCTTGATGGAGCTTTTGCACCTTATATGAAGGTTCCGGCAAAGGCTGTTCGTCGGAAACAATTGTTTAAGGTAAACGAAGAGATGCCATCAGAATACCTGAGCCTTGCCGAGCCTTTGGGTTGCGTAATTAATGCCCATGGGAGAGGGAGGTTAGAGGTCGGGCTGAAGGATAAAGTAGCCATTATAGGCGCAGGGCCCATAGGCGTTATGCATGCTTTGGTTTCACGTTTTCAGGGAGCACAGCAGGTAGATATATATGATGTGATGCAGACACGTTTAGACAAAGCAGCGCAATTTGATATTGATCATGTAGTAAAGGTTGAAAAAGAAAATTACCATTTAGAACAAGCCCTGGAGCTGACTGAGGGGCTGGGCTATGATGTAGTGATTGTAGCAGTAAGCGTAGCTCAGGCCCAGGCAGATGCCCTTGAAATAGCCGGAAAAGCAGGCAGAGTTGAATTCTTTGGCGGCTTACCAAAATCTAACCCGTTTGCTATGCTCAATACCAATCATCTGCATTATAAAGAACTACGTATCAGTGGTTCTTATTCTGAAAAAATGAGCGATTTTCAGGCAGCCACAGCCCTGGTACAAAAGAAAAACTTTCCATCAGACAAGATTGTCACGCATATTCTGCCGCTGGATAGAATCACAGAAGCATTTACCCTGATGGAATCGGGTGAGGCGTTGAAAGTAAGTATTAAACCTAACCTATAATACATCTGATGAATACTGAATTAATAGCCGACCTGAAAGGGCGCTCATGGGGACTTTTTATTGATGGAAAATCGGCTCAGGCAGCAGATGCATCAACTATTACTATCCATTCTCCGGCCAATGGCGAAACCATTGCTTCTATTGCCCGGGCAACGGCAGAAGATGTAAACAATGCAGTAGAAACCGCACAGACGGGATTCAAAGAATGGTCGAAATTAACGGCGTATCAGCGGGAGAGTATTATTAAAAAAGCTACGGACCATGTACGAACCCAGGCCGACAGGATAGGAATGTTAATGGCCCTCGAACAGGGCAAACCTTTCAATCAGTCCAAATCAGAGATTATCGGTTCTTGTGATACATTAGATTATTTTGCCTCAGAAGGTGTAAGAATAGAAGGATATGTAAATCAAACCGAAAAAACAGGTGTTTTCTCGATGGTGAAATATTATCCTGTAGGAGTTTGCGCCTTGATTACTCCGTGGAATTACCCCGTTTCTTTATTGTCATGGAAATTAGGCCCGGCATTAGCAGTGGGCTGTTCGGTGGTAGTAAAGCCAACTACTGTTACACCTTTATCGCCTATGGCTTTTTGTATGGCTTTGGTTGAGGGGGGCATTCCGGCGAAGGTTATCAGTGTAGTTACGGGGCAAGGTGCAATTGTCGGAGACAGCCTCGTCAAACATCCATTAGTAAAAAAAGTAGCCATGACGGGCTCCACCGAAACAGGGAAAAAACTCATGCAGACAGTTGCTCCCTATCTAAAGAAAATATCATTGGAATTAGGTGGCCAATGCCCTGCCATTGTGTGTGAAGATGCCGATATAAAAAATGCCGCTATGGTAATTGCCTATAAAGGATTCCGGAACATGGGGCAGTCATGTAGTAGCGTAAACCGTGTGTATGTGCATGTCTCAAAACATCAGGAATTTGTAGCAGAACTAAAAAAACATGCAGAGAAACTGACAATTGGTGATGGTGTAAGCGATATTGGGGTAGACCTCGGGCCTATGGCAACTGCAGATGGGGTACTTACTTCAAAACTACATGTAGAAGATGCCATTGGTAAAGGGGCTTCGTTGGTAACAGGTGGTCGGGCACCTGAAGGTGAGGCTTATGAAAAAGGCTTTTATTTTCTGCCTACTATCTTAGACAATTGTAATGCCGATATGAAAGTGATGCAGGAAGAAACCTTTGGCTGTATAGTACCTCTTGAAACTTTTGAGACCCTGGATGAAGCAATTGCTAAAGCTAATAATACCAATTATGGTTTGGTAGCTTATGCTTTTACTAAAGATTTTAAAGCCAGTATGCTATTGGGAGACAAATTAGAAGCCGGAACCGTGTGCATTAATAATGGTGCAGTAAATACCAATTATGCTCCTTATGCGGGCTGGAAAGATTCAGGCTATGGTGTAGAGCTGTCAAGAAATGCAGTTTTTGAATACCTTGAAACCAAGCATATCAAGATAGAGGGTATTTGATTTACACCCGATACTTAGCATAAATATGCTCATCATAGAGCTTCCCCTCTTTCGTAAGTGATTTCTTTAGAATAGCCTCCTTTTCAAAACCTGCTTTTTTAAGCACTTTCATAGAAGGGATATTGTATTCAAACACTCCGGCATAAATGCGATGAATATCATAGTTGGCGAAGGTATAGTTTACTATATCAACAATCGCTGTTGAGATAATCTTATTACCCCAATAAGGCTCGCCCAGCCAATAGCCTATCTCCGCATTTTTCCTGTAAATATCGCCTTTAAGTAAAATGCCAATACCTCCTACTGCCTTACCTTCTACCTCTATGGCAAAACTCTCTGCTGAGTCAGAGGCAATATTTATCCATTCATAGGCATCTGCTATAGTATAAGGGTGCGGAAATGCATCTTTCAGATTCTTCCAGACCTGATAATTATTGGCATTTTCAGCCAACGATTTTTCATCGCCCGATTGCCATCTTCTCAGGATAAAGTTCATTTGATACTTGTTCGGTAGGCTATTTCCTGGTTGTCTAATAGCTCTCTTATAC
>CALRLN020000197.1:0-9122 GCA_943368675.1 Chitinophaga pinensis
TTGGTTATACCATTCCATTTCTGTTCCGGGGCGTATAAAAAACTGCATTTCCATTTGTTCGAACTCACGCATACGGAAAATAAACTGACGAGCCACAATCTCATTTCTGAAAGCCTTACCAATCTGTGCAATACCAAAAGGTATCTTCATACGCCCGGTTTTTTGTACGTTCAGAAAGTTTACAAAAATCCCCTGAGCTGTTTCAGGACGCAGATAGATTAAGCTTGAATCTTCTGCTACTGAACCTACCTGCGTAGAGAACATCAGATTGAACTGACGCACCTCTGTCCAGTTGGCTGTTTTAGAAATCGGGCAAACAATATTTTCGGCAATAATTAAATCACGTACACCGTCTAAATCTTCAGCACCCAGTAGTCTGCCCATTTCAGCTAATAGCGCCTGTGCTTTTTCGGCTTGTCCGGTAGCCTCGTATTCTTCGGCTTTACCTTCCAGAAGTTGGTCGGCACGGTAACGTTTCTTACTGTCTTTATTATCAATCATCGGGTCATTGAAGCCATCTACGTGCCCTGATGCTTTCCAGGTGAGCGGGTGCATAAAAATGGCAGCATCAATACCCACAATATTATCATGTAATTGCGTCATGGCTTTCCACCACGCTGTTTTTAGATTATTTTTAAGCTCTACACCGTTTTGACCGTAGTCATAAACAGCCTGTAAGCCATCATAGATTTCAGAAGAAGGAAACACAAAGCCATATTCTTTGGCATGAGAAATAATATCTTGCAGTGTATTTGTTAGTGCTGGTTTGCTCATTTAATTATTTTAAATAGATTTATACCCTGAATTGAAAATCTCACAAAATTAGCGAAAACCTCGCAAATACATGAACTATCTTGTTATTTTTGAGTAATTTGTCTATGACAATCATTTATGAACCGGATTCTGAAATTTATTAGGGCTTCTTTAAGTATGACTTCCCACGAAGCAAAGGGAGTTGTATCTGCTTTTGGTATTATTATAGCAGTGCTACTAATCATGTGGGGTGCAGACTATTTTTTTAGCCGGAAACAGCAGAATCTGGTAATTTCTTCACCAAAAATGCTTGATAGCCTGACTGTTGCGGTAGACAATCAGACCAAAGAGTATAATAAGAACCGTCAGTTTAAATCTGATTTTACCGATGCCAAAGCTAAAACATATAAGCATTTTAATTTCGACCCGAATACAGCTACCGTTGCTCAATTTATAGAATTAGGATTACCTGAATTCATAGCCAAGCGTATAGAAAAATATAGAAATAAAGGGGGTAAATTCAGAAAAAAAGAAGATCTGGCTAAAATATACGGACTTTATCCTGAAACCTACGAGAGGCTTGAACCTTATATTATGCTCCCGTCTGCCGAAGATGCCTCTGTTAATACCCCACAAGCCGAAATTATTGCTCAGCCCGTTTTACCGGAGAAAACATTTACACCTGCTCCAAAAAAGGCAGAGACCCTGGCCCGGTTTGATTTGAATACGGCAGATACTACGCAATTAAAGCTGATACGCGGCATTGGCGCAGGTTATGCCAAAAGGATTGTGAAGTTCAGAGATATATTAGGAGGCTTTGCCAATGCAGAACAGATACGGGAGACCTATGGTTTACCACCTGAAACCGCAGATGAATTATTGAAATACGGATATGTGAGCGGGAACATCAGAAAATTAAAAATCAATCAGCTATCAATTGCAGAACTGAGACACCCTTATCTGAAGTTTGCACAAGCAAGGGCTATTATTGCTTACCGTGAGCAACATGGCAATTTTAAGTCCATAGATGATTTACGGCAGATAAAAATCATGGAAGAAGCTACCATCCAGAAGATAGCGCCATACCTGGAATTTTAAAAAGAAAAGGGGCCGTAGCCCCCGATATTATCTTGTGCTTTTACACATTCTTACCGAATCTTCAAATTTTTGTACTATTTCTTTTACCAGGCTTTCGTCTTGTGTATGAAGTGTAAAGTTGGTTTTACTGTCTTTATCTTCATCTTTCAGATTAAAAGAACCGCTTAGCGCATTATCATTACCAAAGCCTAATTTCATTTTCATTCTGTCGGCAGGTACAATCATTTTCAGCTCGTAATTCCCGTCTTTTTCACGGGCATATGAAACCCTCTGCACATCTTTTAATAACCACGAGATAGTCATACCAAAATCAACATCCGAATCTCTGGAGTCAATATTCATGTTCATCTGGCAACCTTTAAATCTGAAGGTAGGCACGCTTTCTTTATCATTTACAGTCAGGTTTTTACCTTTTTCTTCTTTCACCAGTCGGTCTAAATTACGACTAAGCCATTGGGTGTTAGATTCTAAGCTTTGAGCCAGGACCAGATTCGAACTGAATAAAATAAATGCGAATGATAATAATTGAAGCTTTTTCATAATTTCAGAGAAGATTAAAATTGTTAGTTTTTAAGTAGATGCTGATTATAAGCCAGGGGTTGCGTTGCAATAAAAAAAAAGTCCTCTTTGAAGAGGACTTTTTGGAGGTCAAATGAGGGTATATTTTTAAATAAATTTGAAATTATAGGATAAAGACACAATCGGTGCGCCAAAAACTACCAGTTTATAGGCAGAAACGGCTGTTCCCTGAGTACGGATAAATACAGAGTAGGCATTTTTCTTGCCATAGAGGTTAAATACTGTAAATGTCCAGTTCCCTTTAAAACGCTTGTCTTTCATGCTTGGCTGATAGATGTTCCAGGCAAAATCAAGGCGATGGTAGTCCGGTAGGCGTGCATTGTTACGAACGCCATAATATGGATAACTGGTACCCTGATAAATAATGAACCCTTCGGGCATAGTAAACGGACGACCAGTGCTGTAAGAAAAGTTAAATGAAAAATCGTGGTGCTTTCCCTGATTGATAATAACCGAAGCATTGAATGAATGCGGGCGGTCATAGTTTGCTGCATACCATTTGCCAAAATTAATCTGCTCACCAAAACTGCTTCCTTCAGAAACCTGATTCTGTGAGCGCGAATAAGTATAGTTTATCCAGCCTGTAAGCTCGCCTTTTTTCTTTGAAAACATCATTTCCAGACCATAAGAGCGGTTTTTTCCTTGTAGCAATTGCATCTCTGGATGAGAGTCGAGCAAGAAATCGGCCCCCGGTTTATAATCAATAATATTGTTGGTCATGCGGTAATACCCCTCCACCGAAAGTTCGTATACATTGCCGGGCAGATTATGAAATACCCCTGCTGCCATTAATGAACTTACCTGCGGACGAATATGCTGATCAGAGGTTTTCCAGCGCGAAGTCGGCAGGGGAGTAGTGGTATTGGTCACTACCTGCATATATTGACGCATGATATTATAACCAACTTTGATAGAGGTCTTGTCACTAATCGAATACTTCAGACCGACTCTGGGCTCAAACCCTCCGTAAGACTGAATAACCTTGCCTTTGGGATAAAACACAGTATCACGTACAGATAAGGCATCTTTTGGCTCATTAGGTGCATAAATCTGCACATTAGATGGCCCTAAGGCATAAAACTGAGAGTATCTTACACCGACAGAAAAAGTAGTTTTAGGCGAAAGCGTAATTTCGTCCTCTGCATGGATACCCATTTCTAATGAATGTTCATCAGGGGTTTTTAATGCCAAAACACTACGGCTGGTACCCGGCTGCAATTCACCCGGGGAAACTCTGTATTTGGTAGCGCTGATACCTGCTTCAATATTATGAATGCCGGAAGAATAATTTATATTACTTTTTGCCTGTTTATACGCTATGTCAGATACTAAAACAACCTTGTTGTCGGTGTTGAGTTCCGGCAATAAAGTTTTGGGAATATAATAAGCCGAAACAACAGTGGTCTGTAAGTTCCATTTAGGAGAGATTGCATAAAACCAGCGTGCTGAAAAACTTCTGCTGCGGTAATCATACTGTGTTGATGTAGCATTAATATTGCCGATTCCGCCCAATAATTCAGTCTGGAAAAAATCTTTACTATAATAGCCGGAAGCCGTAATGGTATTTTTAGAGTTCAATCGCCAGAATACCTTTCCAACCAGATCGGCAAAGTTTGCCTTGATATCGTCTAATTTCTTAGAAGCAAGCGGTAATAAGAAATCGTTGTAAGAGGCTCTGCCGGAAATCATAATTCCCAGTTTATCTTTTATAACAGGCACATCCAGGGTGAGTCGATTGGAAACCAGACTGATACCTCCATTCATTTTAAATTTATCTAATGATGGTTGTGATAATGTAACATCCATCACGGCTGCTGCCCTTCCACCAAAACGAGCCGGCGTATTGCCTTTATAAACCTCAACACCTGAAGCAGCTTCTGACGGAAACGCCGTAAACAAGCCAAACATATGAGTAGGGTTGAAGATAGGTATATCATCTAATAGAAGTAAATTCTGGTCGGTAGTGCCACCTCTGATGTTTACACCGTTCGATGCCTCACCCACGCTGGTTACACCGGGAAGCATCTGTAAGCCTCTCAGAATATCTATTTCACCCACAGCCGCCGGGAGTTTTCTCAGAGTTTTGATATTCAACTGATTTACCCCTAATAACGGGCGTTGAACGTTGGCTTCTACTCCCTTGCTTGATACAATTACCTCTTCCAGTTCATTCTCCAGACGTCCTAAAGAATAATTACGGTTTAAGTCTGATAGAATTCTGAAACCATCCCTTACAGGGCGATATCCTACAAATTTCACGCTCACGGCGTGCTCACCATAGGGTATGTTTATATCAAAAAAACCATTGTCATCGGTAACGGTTCCGAACTTGCCAAAATCAATATTGATTGAGGCTTTTGCCAGAGGCTTGCCATCAAGTGTATCTTTCACATAGCCACTGAAACGGTAATAAACCTGCGCCTGGGCGGCTATGTTTAGAAGTAGAAATGAACTTATAATAAAAAGTTTCTTCATCGTTATGAAAATATCAATTGATGGTAATTGTTTATGAATAAATGTGCTGTTATTTTAATTTAACTCTGTCAATCCAACCTTCCGGTCTGATTTTGGTTCGGGTTTTGCTTTCGATGCATGGCACAAGAGGTGGTCGTGTCGGGTCGTAATCGTCGGCAAGTTCCGGTGTAAGGGCATGGTCTAGCAAGCCAATAGGAAATGCTTTTCCTTTGGCATTTTTGCGGCTGATCCAATACCTTATTTTTTTTATGCTGGTAACCATAAACAGACCTGCAACGGGTTCATTATCATTATTGATATTTTTTACATTACCGATAATTCCAGACGGAGGGGTGTCAACCAGATTACCTGTATTCTGTACCTGATCAGTAATGAGTTTAAAATAACGATAGGCATCAGGCGAAATAGATTGTTGCTGTATTTCTATCAGACCTCCTTCTTCCTGATAATACGGTATTTTGGCTACTAATCTTCCCGTAATGACATTGCCATTGGTATAAATGTCGCTAAATACGTTTAACTCTTTACTGAAAAACAGATCCCAGCAATCGCCCTTGCAAAAATAGTCCAGTTTCAGATTCTCAAATCCGGACTCTTTTCTACAGCCAACCGGGTTTCTTGCGTTCCCTGTTTCAAAGTACCTGCCGTCTTCGCATGTAGTGCATACCTCCTGTAGTTCCCAAAGCTTCCAGGACCACATATAATTGTTTTTCTGATTGGCAGGGTCAGGCGTATCAATGTAAATATAATTTGCCGGCTCAAAGTAAGCGCCTCTTGGTATGCCTTTGAGTTGAAATTCATCATAAATTTTGACTATGTCAGAAACGGCAATCATGGTTTCTACTCCAGACTGATACTGAGAGCCATCAACCCTCTGGATAAACAACTGATAGGTACTGCCCGTTTTGGTACGAAAAGAAGCAGGAAGCGCATATACACCCGCTTGCTGTTCGGTAAGAACGATTCTGTCTTTTTTATCTACCAATAGCTCAACTTTAGCTTTTGTAACAGGCAGGAGATAGCTATCACGTTCGAGTGAAATTGATTCATTAATTTTGATCATCTGTGGCTCATCAAGATCCGTAAGAGTAGCCTCAATTGTAAGAATAGTTTTATTTCCATTAAAAGTTAAAGAAAATGGTTCTACACATGAGCAAAGCCACAGGATGATTGAGAGAAAGATAATACTTTTAACTCCGGCCATTTCTAAAATTTTTTCTTGTTCAGGTTTCATTAATTTACCCAACCATCAGGCTGAAAGCGGGTACGGAATCTGCTTTCTTCGCAAGGGGCCTGTGGCGGACGCCTCGGGTCTCCATTAGAGGGTTCAAAATTAACGGGATGGTCAACAACCCCTAGAGGTGCTGCCAGACCGATTGCATTTTCTTTATTTAACCAGTATCTTTTAGAACGCACACTTGTGACCATGAAGTAACCCGCCACTGCTTCGTCAGGATTGGTAGTATTTCTTACATTTCCGATAATAGCGGCCGGAGGGGTATCTACCAGACTACCATTATTTTGTACCTGATTAGCCAATAGCTTGAGGTATTGATATGCCGAATTTGAAACTGATTGCTGCTTGACTTCAAGCAAAGCGCCTATACCTGAATAATAAGGAATTTTTCCTATCAGTCTGCCAATAATTGGCTGCCCGTTTGAAAAAACATCACTATAAACATTCAGGTCAGGATTATAAAAAATTTGCCAGCAGGCGCCATTACAACTATAATCGTAGGTCACTTCAGACAATGCAGATTCCATTTTACAACGCGCAGGCTCAGGGGTAGTGAAATATCTGCCTCCGATACACGTCATACAGACATTCTGCCGTTCCCAGAGCTTCCAGGTCCACATGTAGTTGTTCTTTTCACTTGCGGGGTCATTGGTATCAATATATACATAATGCGCTGGTTTGTTCCCGACCGTTGTTTCTAAACCATCAATTCTGAATTCATCATAAACCTTATTAATATCAGATACTTCGCTTTGACGTTCTTCTGATGACTCATACTTTTTTCCGTCGGCTTTCTGAAAAACCAATTTATACTTATTTCCTACTCTGGTATGAAATGAAATAGGTAAAACATATACACCGCCACCTCTCTCAGTCAACGGAACTCTTTCTGTTCCATTCACAACAATTTCTACAATTGCCTTCGTCACAGGTATGGCATACACCACATTACTGGTGCTATAAGACTCAATGATTTTAATTGTCTGTTCATCGGCTAAATCAGTAATGGTGGCGTCAACAGTCAGAATTTTATTTTCCTGCTGCACTCCTAAATCATAAGGCTCAACGCACGCATAAAACATTAAACAGATAACCAGCAGGGATAAGAAACTTTTGCTTTTGAGCATTTTATTAATTTTAATTGTAATTGTCGATTAATTAACCCATCCCTCCGGTGTCACGTTTGTCCGGTACTTGCCCGGTAAACATGGGGCCAGGGGCGGCCTTGGGGGGTCGGGTGGCAGTGAGTTCGGTTCATAATAAATCTGATGGCTGAGTATGCCTGTCGGTACTGCTTCGCTTTTACGGGCGTTTTCACGACTCAGCCAGTATCTTACCATTCGCACGCCTGAAACCATAAAGAATCCTGCAATTTCTTCCTCCGGATTGGCTATATTTTTAATATTGCCGATTACTGCTGCAGGAGGGGTATCAACCAGGCTCCCGGTAGTCTGTGCCTGTTCAATCAGCAATTTCAAATACCTGTATGCTGCTGAACTGACTGATTGCTGTTTGATTTCAAGCAATGCACCACCGTCAGAATAATAGGGTATTTTAGCTATTAATCTGCCAGCAATGGTTTGCCCATTGCTAAAAACATCGCTGAACACATTAAGCGTTGTATTATAGAATATTTCCCAACAGTTGCCATCACAGGCATAATCAAAATAGGGAATATCCTTGTATTTTTCTTCAAACACACAATTGCCTTCAGGCAATGGCGAAGTATAAAATCTGCTGCCGAAACAGGTCTTGCAGATAAGCTGTTTCTCCCACAGTTTCCAACTCCACACATAATTATTCTTTTCGTTGCCCGGGTCTTTTGTATCCAGATAAACATAAGTTGCGGCATCATAACCTATCTGGGTTTTCTGCCCGTCAATCAGAAATTCATCGTAAACCCTGTCAATTTCAGGAACACTCGTCATAATTTCTTCTCCTGACTGATACTTCGAACCATCTGATTTTTCAAAAAAAAGCTGATAGGCATTTCCTGTCTTTACCTGAAAAGATCGTGGCAACGCATAAATACCCGGGCTTTTCTCGGTGAGCAATACTCTTTCTGATTTATTGACCAGAACTTCAACTTTTGCCTGTCTGACAGGAAACGAATACACCACACTGTTCCTGCTTTCAGATTCGGTAATACTAAAAGTCTGTTCTTCCAAAGTATCAGTAATGGTGGCGTCTACAGTAAGGATTTTCTTGCCTTGCGGAAAACTTATTTCATAAGGCTCAACACATGAACATATCCATAAACCCGCTGCAAGAATAAACCACGTTTTTTTGATACTCATTAGTTAAATGGATTTTTTTTCGATAGTTGTATGTATTACTCTACCCAACCTTCCGGTTGCCTGGGGGTACGGCCGGGGCCGTCTATACAAGCGTAGGTCGGGGCATTTGGCGCTGTATAGGGTGTTCGACCCAGAAGACCCACCGGGGTAGCTTTGCCAAGTCCATTTTTACGGTCTAACCAATATTTTTGTTTGACTGTACTCGCTACCGAAAACACCCCGGCCACGGGTTCGTTCGCATCTTTAATGTTTTTAATATTACCTACAATAGCCGCAGGAGGTGTATCGACCAGCGTTCCTGTGGTTTGTTGTTGTTGGCTTACTAAGCTAAAATATTTATATACCTGCGCTGAAACTGCCTGCTGTTTTATTTCAAGGAGCGCTCCATCAAACGAATAGAGAGGTATTTTGCCGATAAGTTTTCCATAAACGGGTTTACCATTGGAATAGATGTCACTGAAAACATTAAAGTCTTTATTATAAAGTATTTCCCAACATCTGCCGGTGCAATAGTAATCAAAGTAATTTGTATAGCAGATGGTTTGCCTTTCCCACAGTTTCCATGTCCATAAATAGTAATCCTTTTCGGCCGGATTATCTTTAAAATCAAGATAGATGTAGTTGGCAGGAGTATCTCTGAATTCTCCCTTGATACCACTTACTTCAAATTCATCAAAAATCCT
>CALRLN020000198.1:0-9100 GCA_943368675.1 Chitinophaga pinensis
ATGGAAGCGGTCGAACATATGAGGAATTTCTTTTGCAGGAATACCTACACCTGTATCCTCAACTGTTAACAAAGCCTCACGTTTGCCGGCACTAAGATTTACGATAACCTTACCTTGCAGTGTATATTTAAAAGCATTAGACAATAGATTGAATACAATCTTTTCATACATCTGTTTATCTATATAGACAGGCTCTTTGATTGTAGCGGCATTAACCACTAGTTCTAAACCTGCTTTCTCCATTACTGAGCGGAAATTGGAAGCCAGGTTTTTGGTATAGGCAGATAAATCAGTAGGTACAAAGTGCGCCTCGTGCCTGCCACTTTCTATTCTGCTGAAATCAAGTAAAGTATTTACTAATTTCAGCAAACGCAGGGCATTCCGATGGGTAACTTCTACATGCTGTCTTTCGTAGGCGCTTAGATGAATATCCGGTTTATTGAGCAATTCTTCCAGTGGCCCCAGCATAAGTGTGATGGGGGTACGGAACTCATGACTAATATTAGAAAAAAACAATGTTTTGGCTTTATCTAACTCTTCTAATACCTGTGCGCGCTTGCGCTCTTCTTCATAAGCAATGGCATTATTGACACCTAGAGAAATCTGGTCGGCTGTTAACTGGATAAAGTTTTTATAAACCTCATCAAATTGTCGGTAAGGATTTAAACCAATGCTTAGAACAGCCAGTGGAAATTTTCTGTTGGCTCCCTTGATAGGCATATGGATAAACCGGTGTGGTTCAATATCCCATGCGCCTTTAGGCAAATCTCCCCAACGGCCATTGTTTTCTGATTCAACTAGCCGGTTTTCTGTTACAGCTTTACAGAAATTTTCGGTATAGGCGGTTGGTTTGCTGACATCAATGCTATCAGGTAGGGTCGGGTATTTTTCTGCAAATCCGGCTGTGGCCACCAAGTCAGCCGTATTTCCATCATCATTTATTTTATAAATAATTGAAAAGGGGAAATCCCACTTGTTAAACTCAATCGCTTTGGCTGCCTGTATATATACTTCAAGTTCAGTTTTTTTCTGAACAAGACTGTCCAGCTGCTGTAATGTTTTAAGCGAACGTTCATTGATGATTCTTTCGGTATCAGTTGTATTATAACAGATAATACCTGCAGGTTTATCATCGTCACCCAGCACAGGTGTATAGGAAAAAGTATAATAAGTTTCTTCCGGAAAACCACTGCGGTGCATAATTAACAACTGTGATTCTACGTAAGTGCCTTCGTCTTTCAGCATTGCCTTTGAAAGCAACGGGCTTATGTCTTTCCATATATCTTTCCAGACAACCGAAGCAGGCTGGCCCAGCGCAACAGGGTGCTTGCCACGCACAATATCAATATAAGTATCATTATAAAGTTTAATCAACTCTTTTCCCCAGCCAATCCAGATAGGTTGTTGTGAACTAAGCATGATGCGTACACAGGTTTTTAGTTCCTGTGGCCACTGCTCAGGCTTCCCCAATGAAGTTTTACTCCAGTCGAAATTACGGATTCTTTCACCCATCTCTCCTCCTCCGGCAAGAAACTCATGGATTCTCTTTTCTGACATAGATTTTTCAAAATTTAAGCTGTGCTATGATACTTTTGAATTCCTGTTTTGCAATATCTGTATCAATATGTTTTTTAATAAAGCCCGAAGCCCCCAGTTTTTCACACGCTTCTACCACAGCTTTTTCTTTCGAAGTAGAATACATATAAACATAGGTGTTGGAGAATCGCTTTATTTTTTTGATTTCCTTCAGAATCTCAATCCCGTTCATGCGGGGCATATTAATATCAATAAAAATAATGTGGGGTACGAACGAAACATCTTGTATTTTCTCCAGGGCATATAGGCCGTCATCTGCAAATACACATTCAGCATGTGCATAGGCATCTGAGATAATGTATGAAAAAATTTCCTGATCGTCTAAATCGTCGTCAATAAGAAAGACAATAATTCTCTCCATTATCAGGTTTAGCTGAGAATAATTAAGATGTTTAAATGAGGTAGGTTTTAGGTTCAGGCGAATTGTTTTGGCATAAAACTATACTATTTCAACAGTCTTTCTTATCAAAAACTTCAAAACAGGGCATTATGTTATAATTTTATACCTATATCCAAAATTATGTATTTTTTTATTTCCTTTCAAAATATGTTCTGAAATTATTCGCAGTAAAGAGAAACGGGAGGATATAAAAGTAAAAGACTATAAATAAGCCATAGGATCGGTTATTCCCTTATGGCTTATTTAGTTCTTTCTGGTTAGTTTTTAAAATTTTAGCAGGATTTATGAGTTCTGCTTTGATAGACAGGTAGCCTATAATAGAGAGAGTTTATCAGGCTTTCTTACCTATCCCAAATCAAATCTTCGGCAATTCCCACGGAGTTCGATAATTAGCTTTCAATAATTTATTACTATCTCCATCATTCTTAATCTGGCGCTTCTCAGCATCCCATTCCAGTTTTTTACCAGTCCGGTAGGCGATATTACCCAATTGCGCTACTACTGCTGTGTCTCTACCCATTTCAATCGTGCAATTAGGGTCTTTTCTATCTCTGATACACTCCAGCCAGTTTTTAGTATGGGCATCTAAACCCGAATCATAACTTCTGCGTTTTGGCATAGGGTTCATGAGATATTTGCCATTGTCCTCTAATGGGATAATTTTCCAGTGTACTCTGTTGATGGCGAGAATGCCTTTTTCTCCAATAAATGCTACACCCGGTTCACTCACATCATCTAAATAAGGCGAAGTACCCATCGCCATAAACTGCTCCCAAACCAGACTGAAATCGCCGAAATCATAGACAGTCGTTAAAGTATCCGGCGTTTCAGCAGCATCATTCGGAAACGCCAGTTTACCACCAATGGCCATTACCGATTTTGGGTTTTTGGCGTTCATACCCGCCAGTACCATATCCAACATATGTACTCCCCAGTCCGTCATTAGTCCGCCTGCATAATCCCAGAAATAGCGGAAAGTACCATGAAATCTGTTTTTATTAAAGGGCCTTTTTGGGGCCGGTCCTAACCAGCGGTCGTAGTCTACACCTTTAGGCGCTTCTGAATCTGGCACTACATTAAAGTCTCTTCCGTAATTAACATCAGCCCAGGCCTTTACCTGTCTGATTTTTCCGATAGAACCTGTACCTAATTCTTTCAGAGCTTCTTTCCAGTGTCTGTCGCTGCGTTGCCATTGTCCTACTTGCAGCACCCTGTTATGCTTTCTCACCATTTTCACCATCAGATCAGCTTCTTCCACATTCAATGAAATCGGTTTTTCTACATATACATCCTTTCCGGCAGCAAGTGCGTCACAGGTCTGTATACAATGCCAATGGTCAGGGGTGCCTATCATGACAGCCTGCAGGTCTTTTACTTTGAGTAATTCCAGGTGATCACTGAAAGTCAGTGGTTTGTTGCCAAATTTCTTCTCTATTTCGGCAGCTCTTTGTGCCAGTAAGTCGGCATCTACATCACATAGCGCAATACACCTGGTGTCGGCATTTTTCAGAAAAGAATGCAAATCTGCCCATCCCATTCCTCTTACACCAATAAGCCCGACGTTTACGACATTAGCAGCATTTACCGAAGTAGTAGAGTCTTTGGCTTCTGCCAATGGAGAAGATGCTATGGCAGCAGCCCCAATAGTAGTTTTACTCAGGTTTTTTAAAAATTTTCGTCTGTCAGTTATCATAGGTAGGTATTGTTTATTCATCCAAAAATAGGAAATAAAAGTTAAATTATTCTCATCTTTTTAGATTGATAGTCAATAGCTTAATGAATAGGCAGAGCAAAGTCTGTTGGCTGACAGAAGAATCTGACCTGAGCGAGATATACTGATTATCAGGTATTTCTGACTAGATATTACTTCGTCTTATTTTTTGCGAATTGTGCCTTGAGAATTGCCTCCAATTCGTTAAAATCATATTTTAATGTAGTAACGGCAATGCTGACAGCCGCGTCTTTTTTTCCGGGCTCAGGCTTTTTAAGATTAATAGTCAGAAACTTCTGATTAAAAACTTTTGTAGTTGTAATTTCCTTTATATCGCTCCACGGTATATGCCCTGCGGAAATACCGCTTGAATTATCGGTAATACCTGTCTGGTCAATGATTAATCCGGGGCTGTTATCAAGATATTTTTTCAGCACCACAACAAAACTAAGACCAAATACAACAATAGATAACAGGCCTATACCTGATACTATGGTAGGATTCCCCAGCAGGCCATTCCTGAAAGAATCAGGCTTAGTAGCAAACCAGATACCAATACCAACAAAGGCAAGGGCGCTTATTAATAATAGAATTAACCTTCGTTTATTTAAAGGAATCTCAATGCGGTTGGTGTTCGTTTCCATAATACTTTAGCAGGGTTTAAGGTAATCGGCTAAAATTAGAGTATTGATTTAATATATGCAAACTAAGGTGTGCCGCATCACAGAAATTTATAGCAGGTGTTTTAATTCAGGCTTGCTATTGACTCACCTAAATAAATTTGCATGGTATTCTTAAATCCTTTAGCTTTCGTATTCAACCTTAATCTCCATAGAAAAATGATAAACCAATACCTGAAAAAAATAGTAGGCATAATAGTTATAATGGCAATCATAGTTTCCTGTACAAAAGAGACTAAAACCGAAAGCAATGCAAAACTTCCGATTGTTGGTACATGGAAACTATTATCTGGAACGCTAATAGAAAAAGGTGATACAACCGTAACAGAGTATACTAAGAATCTCTCTTTCATTAAAATAATAAACGATACCCATTTTAGTTTTACCAACCATGATTTGAATCATGGCAAGGATTCTACATCAGCCGCTTTCTCAGCTGGTGCAGGCACTTATTCATTAAAGGATAATTCTTATACCGAACACCTCGAATACTGTAATGCCAGAGAGTGGGAAGGACACGACTTTACTTTTGCGATTGAGATAAAGGGCGATACGCTGATACAAAAAGGCATCGAAAAAATAGAAAGCCAGGGTATTGACAGACTGAATATTGAGAAATATGTGAGGGTGAAGTAGAGACATTAGCGAGTTAAATGACCCGGATACTTACTATGGATAGGCTATCCGGTTTTTTTAGATTAATCATAAAAGAGTTTCTCCGAACAGCCGGATTAAAACCATAACTATAAGGACAGACTCTTATTTTTGGACTAGTATTTAATTCCTGACTTACGTATTTTCGAAACAGGATTAAGCAGGCTTGTTTTTTATTCGAAAATAGATACCAACCTATGAAACACTTTTTACTCACTCTTCTATTCTCAATAAACTCTTACTTTGTCAGGGCTGATGTAGTAAAAGAAATCAACTCGCCTGACCAGGCAATCCGCCTGTCTGTTAATGTTGCAGATAAACTCACTTACAGCATATATTATAAAAACCAGCTATTGGTTTCTCCTTCAGAGATTGACATGGTTTTTTCTGATGGCAGGAAGTTATCAGATGGTCTGTCAAATCCGGGTTTTTCAGAGCGAAGTAATAAAAGCATCATTATTTCACCCGTACCCGAAAAGAGAAAACGGATTCAGGATGAATATCAGGAAATCACTCTATCTTTGGCTAATTCTTTCGGAGTAATCTTCCGGGTATATAATGATGGGGTGGCTTATAGAATCATCACTAATTTTCAAGAAGATATTCAGATAAAAGACGAGGTAGCAGACTTCCATTTTCCAACTAATCATCCAGTCTATTTCCCGAAGGTAGTACCCGATTCAAAATTAGACCGTTATCACACAAGCTTTGAAGAATTGTATACGATTCAGGCAATGGATAGTATTTCTACGAATGATTTATTCTTTACTCCCGTATTGGTAGCATCAGAGCAATCCCCCAAAGTTGCCATTACAGAGTCTGATTTAGAGGACTATCCTGGAATGTTTCTGACTGGTACTGCTGGTAACGCTCTTAAAGGAGATTTTGCACCGTATCCGGCAGAAGAAACCGTAGCCAATGAATTGTATTCATTAAAATATGTTTCTAAAAGAGCTGACTTTATCGCTAAAACCAAAGGAAGCAGAGAGTTTCCATGGCGTGTATTAATGATTGCCCCGCAAGACAAAGACTTACCCGCAAACGATATCGTTTACAGATTAGCGTCACCATCCAGAGTAGCTGACGTATCCTGGGTAAAACCCGGCAAGGCAACTGACGAGTGGATTATTACTTCTAATATTTTTAATGTACCCTTTAAAAGTGGTATAAACACTGCTACCTACCTTTATTATATTGATTTTGCAAAACGCTTTGGATTCGAGCGTATCATGATGGATGCCGGATGGAGTGATAACAACGACCTCTTCAAAATCAATCCCGAAATTGATATGCAGAAGATTACCGCCTATGCCAAAAGCAAAGGTGTAAAAGTCAGTATGTGGACCTTAGCTCTGACACTGGAAAAACAACTGGAACCTGCTCTTGACCAGTTTAATAAATGGGGTGTTGATTTTATCATGACTGACTTTATTAACAGAGACGACCAGAAGGCCGTGCAAATGTTTTATAGAATTGCCGAAGCCTGCGCCAGACATAAAATCATGATAATGTTTCATGGGGCTTTTAAACCTGCGGGTTTTAACCGCACTTTTCCCCATGCAGTGGCTCGTGAAGCGGTCCTTGGTTCTGAATACAATATATGGAGTAATAAAGTAACACCCGAACATAACTTAAGACTGCCATTTATCAGAATGCTGGCCGGACCACTTGACTATGAACCGGGCATGCTGAATAATGCTACTATGCAAGGTTTTAAATCTCATCCTGAAAACGTGATGTCGATGACGACCCGTACCCAGCAACTGGCGATGTTTGTGATTTACGAAAGTCCGATACAGTTTTTTGCCGGGAATCCCTCGCAAGGATATTTAGAACCTGAATTTATGGAATTTTTAGGGAGTATCCCAACCGTTTGGGACGATACCCGCATACTAGACGCCAAAGTAAGTGACTATATTGTAACAGCCCGGAAGAAAGACAAAACCTGGTATATAGCTGCCATGACTGATGCCAATGCGAGAGATTTGACAGTGTCGCTTGATTTTCTGGAAGCCGGAGCATATACTGCTACTATATGCAAAGATGGAGTAAATGCCGATAAATACCCAGCCGATTATAACATTTCGAGCGCCGCACTCAGCAAAAAAGACTCCCTGAAAATTTATCTGGCATCAGGTGGTGGATATGTGATTAAGCTGGTGAAGAAGTAATAACTGAGAATTAAATATATGTAACAGCCATAATCGTTTTATTGATAGTTCACTCTTATTGTTTTTTCTTGCCCAGTTTCAGTTTGGTCTCACCGCCTGTTACCCGACCGTTTTCATACTTATAGTTTGATTCAACCTTTTTCTCATCCTTTTTAGCATTCCAGGTATCGTTTACCTGTGGTTTGGCAGAAGTACCCGCTGGCTTCTTGTATTTCGAAAAATAATCCGGTTTTCGGGCAGGAACCTTCAGCGAATCTTTGCTGCCTTTCGTTGAGTCGTGTGGTACTTTTACAGAATCTGCTTTCTGAGCGTAAGCATTAGTAATAACAAAAAGTGCAAGAAATAAGAAGAGGTTTACAAACGTTTTCATAAATCAATCGTGTTTAATCAATGAAATAATTTTGAATTAAAGATACAGAATTTATCAGTTATTTTCTATAGCTAATCAAAAGGGTGCCTTATAATAAATTCCCTTTAATTGATTAGTTATTCTGTTGTTTTATACTTATGTTTAGTTCCTCAAAGCATTTTCTTTAGTTAATGCAGAGTTGTTCGGCCAATACCTCTATTATAAAGCTTTTTATTTTAAAAACAGAGAGTATTATTCTTGAAAACTAAAAACATGGCAAATCATCAACCTCTTCAGCACATGGCCTTGTCATTTTCAGGTGGTGGCTTTCGTGCTGCTGCTTTTGGCTTAGGCTGTATCAGTTATTTGAATCGTTGCGGACAATTACCTCAGGTATCTTTTATGGCATCGGCCTCCGGTGGCACGTTGGCAAGTCTGACCTATGCCTATTGGTTGTATAAAGACAGGTCATTTGATGATTACTATACACACCTGAAAGGATTTCTGAATGGAGAAGATGCACTGAAAGCAGTATTTGAAATACTGGAAAATGACAAGGAATGGAAGGATACACCCGAGAAAGGCCGCAATCTGATTAATGCTTTTGCGAAAGTCTATAATAGGAGCCTATATGAAGGCGGCACGTGGGCAGATTTTTTTGACCCGTCTGATGTAAAACATGTTTCTCAGGTTTGTGCTAATTCTACAGAATTTAAAAATGGCGTGCCTTTCAGGTTTCAGAATGTAGATTTTGTTCAGAGAACCGGCTATATAGGTAATTATCTCTTGGATTTAAGAGAGAAGAAACCTTTTGAAATACTAAAGAAAATACGTCTGGGCGATATTACTGCTGCTTCATCATGTTTTCCCCTAGGATTTGAACCGATTATGTATCCTGAAGACTTTACCTATGTGGGAGCGGGCTCTTTATCTGTACCAGAACTAAGAAGTATAGTGAAATCGCAGGACCCGAATGAGAAAATAGCTGATGCCATAACCTTACCTGAAAGAAAAGGAGTAAATATACAGGAGAAAAGAGGTATCGGTTTAGAAACCGAAATTACTGGCAGGTTTGAAAACGCAGTCGAGGATATTATTGAAGAAGATAAGGCATCAGAACATGATGCCGGCAAAAAGAAGTCGTTTGGCTTAATGGATGGTGGGATAACTGATAATCAGGCAATACAAAGCTCAATTCTGGCTGATGGTCGTAAAAACGGGAAATTCGGCACTTTGATTGTTTGTGATGTTACCAGCCCTTTTATGGGTGCATACACGCTGCCAAAAGTAGAAAAAACTTTTTTAAACCAGTTTTCTTTACGATTCTGGGGAATTATTTATGCCTTGATAACACTCGGTTTATTTGTTGGATATTATTATACTGCCAGTAAGGTGATGCTTACTATTGCTATCATGTTGGCAATTTTGCCAGTGGGGCTTGGTATTTTTATTTATAGCAAAATGTCGGGTGGGAAAGCTGAGAGTAGTTCATGGGGAAGGATGATTAAAAAATACCTGGGTTACTTTTTTACCATTCCC
>CALRLN020000199.1:0-9067 GCA_943368675.1 Chitinophaga pinensis
GGTTTGATGCCCATTGTGCCGATGTTTTTTCAAGATTGAAAGGGCGCGGACTGGTAAACTATGTAAAAGTAGGTTTCAGGGAGTTCTGGGCTTATAAACCGCTGTCATGTAATTTTGGCGGCAATGATTATGAGATATTCAGTATTACTTTTGGTAATGCCCGGCAGTTTGGCAACAATGCATATATTACGCCTGTTGCAAAAATTGATGATGGGTTTATAGATTGCACTCTGTTGAACCCTATGCCCATTTGGGAGGTTCCGGCTATTATTGCCAAATTATTTAATAAGAGCATTCATGAGTCGCCCTATGCGGAGGCATACCGGGGAGCTAAATTTAAACTGAAAGGTCATGAAAATCTGTTGATTCATTATGACGGTGAACCTTTGAAATTAGATACCGATGAACTGAACATAAGTATCAGAGAAAAAAGTGTATATGTAATGATATGAAAAATAAAAAACAGCGCGAGGGGGTTGTATACTCAACCAACCCTGATTTTGAGTTTAATTTTGGCGAAGCAGAAGAAATAGAAACCCTGGCCCCACAGCAGCAAAACCTGAAAGTATGGCTGGATAGAAAAGGCGGTAATAAGGTAGTAAGCAGAATAGACGGCCTGATTGCCAAAGACGAAGATTTACAGAATCTCAGAAAGAAACTTCAAACCCTGTGCGGAAGTGGTGGCACTGCCAAAGATGGGGAAATACTGATACAGGGAGACCACCGGGATAAAATTCTTGCCTTTTTATTGAAGGAAGGTTATAAAGCCAAAAAAGCAGGAGGGTGACTTCTGCTTTTTTGGAGATGCCTATATTCTGTCATTGTACCTGATTCTCACAAACTCTTCCTGTCTATCCAACCATCCAGGCACGTTGTCTCATGCCCCAATCATCTTTGCTTTTTCTTCAGAAAAACGGCAAATTGATATAAACCTCCGCCAATCAGGAAAAATATAAAAGAAAGAATCACCTTTTTCAAGCCAAGGGCATGAGTGATAGCCGTGATAAATGCGGTAATTATAAATAGAAAGGAAAGTGCAAATACAAGAGGTGCTTTCATGGTGCTCAGGTGATTAGCTGAATCTGTACTTATTTGCCTGCAAAGAGATAAATAAAATATTAGAAATGCATTAGAAAAAAATTAGAAAAATTTGCTTTAAGCCGCAGGAATCAGGATTGATTGACTTTTTAAGCTAAATTTAATATCAGATTAATCACTTTCTAAGTTAATAGGACAAGCTTGCGGGTATAAATAAAGACTGCCCTTAATAAAATTGGAAAAAAAGCAGATACTTGTTATAGAAGACGACCGTCGGATTTCGGATAATCTGGTAAAAGGCTTATCAAAAAAAGGCTATGAAGCAGATGTGGCTTTTGATGGCCACATCGGTTTAAGGAAAGCCATCTCCCAACCATTTGATTTAATCATTCTGGATATTAACCTGCCTTTAATGAATGGCTTTGATGTTTGCTTTGCTATCAGAGGGCACAAACCATCTTTGCCTATACTGATGCTCACTGCCATGGGTGAAGTAGACGATAAAGTAGAGGGGCTGGACAATGGCGCTGATGATTATATTGTAAAGCCTTTTGATTTCAGAGAACTGTTTGCCCGCATTAATGCGCTGTTGAGGCGCACGTCGCAAGCGCCTGTGAAAGTAATAAAAGAAATTTTAAGGGTAGCCGACCTGGAAATTCATCTGGATAGAAAAGTGGCCGTTCGTTCAGGCAGGATAATTGACCTGACAGCCCGCGAATTTGCCTTGTTGGAATATCTGGTAAGGAACAGAGGGCGGGTTCTATCGAAGATGGACATAGGGGAGAATGTGTGGGATCTGAATTTTGATTCAGGCACTAATATTATTGAAGTCTATATCAATTACCTTCGTAAAAAGATAGACAAGGATTTTGAACCTAAGCTGATTCATACCAAATCAGGGTTGGGATATGTGCTGCGGGAAGAATGATAGGCGAACAAGGCAATGGAATAAACAGAAAAATGTAAAGCAGAAAAATGTAAAATGTGGGGGCACCACTCTGAGCTAACTTGCTGTTTGTGGCAATAGAGCGATAAATTTGCTCATTGCTTTTGTCATCATTGAAGCTTTGTGCTTATGCTATACATAAGTAATTGTGCAAAATTAATTATCCAGTTATAGTTCTGTTACTATTTCTTGATTGGAAGGCTGTTACTTTTTTTAGCTGAAAAAAAGTAACCAAAAAAGCAGCCATCATTTAAACTCACACGATTAAAAATCTGATAATATCTCCTTTTAGGATAAATTTTTTCAGGATTTTTAATCGTGCTCAAACAGGAAATGATGTTAAAGGATACAATTTTTAGTTGTTATTTTTTTAAAAATATTCTCAAATAATTTTGCTTAGTTACTTAAGTAGTTGCCTATATTTAGTTTATACTATTTTTAATTGCCACCTGCTTTAGCTGGTGGTAAAAAAAAACAAAGAACATCTAGGCTTTAGCGAAAATCGAACCTTAAAACTTTTGGCCGAGCGACGTCCGCTAAAGCCTAAATTCGTTTTTATTTACTTAACCACGACCTAAAGACGGTCCGCTGCGTGGTCATGGTAATTTAATATAAACTATTAATATTGAACTACTTAGTGGCAAAAAGAATGTAAATAATTAGTATACCTGAGTAGATACCTACCAGCAAAACCATGAAAATAAGATATAAAATTGTTTTTCAGTTTTCGTTGATAATGGCTTTTAATCTCCTGGTTTTTTCCGGCTTTATTTATTATAGAGAAGAACAGAAGCGGCAGGAAACTTTTAGGGGACGCTTAAGCAAAAGAGCCATTACGACTGCCAGGCTATTATTCGATGTCAAGGGTTTTTCTCCTGAATTACTGCGAATAATGGACAAAACGTCTGTAAACCGCCTGGATGGGGAAGAGGTGTATATTTTTAATACTAAAAATCAACTGGTTTTCTCTAATGCCGAAACAGTGCCGAAAGATTTTGATGAAGTGTTGCTGGATAAGATTAAGATGGAAAATATGGTCGAGTTCAGGATTAACGACCGTGAAAACCTGGGGCTTTTGTTTGATGGGAAATATGATAATTTTATTGTGATAGAGTCGGGCATAGATGTAGACGGTGAAAGTAACCTGAAAAGCCTGCGCCAGACCTTATTAATAAGCTTTTTATTGATTATACTGGTTGTGATTGTAAGCGGAATGTTCTTTGCCGGGCAGGCTCTTCAACCCATTAAAGCTATTAACCATCAGATAGACCAGATTACTGCCCAGAATCTGCGAAAACGTGTAGATGGAGGCAAAAGTAAAGACGAAATAGCCGAACTGGCGCATAATTTCAACCAGATGCTGAACAGACTCGAACTGGGTTTTGAACAACAGCGCAGCTTTGTTTCTCATGCCTCTCACGAATTACGCACACCGCTTGCCGCTATTAAGTCAGAAGTGCAACTGGGTTTGGAAGAAAAACTTAGTTTGCCCGAATATGAGAAAATCTTACAGAATATACTGGAAGATACCGATAAGCTGATTTTACTTTCAAACAGCCTCCTGCAAATGGCTCGCCCGATTGATAATTTTAATCTCTCCAGAATTGAAAATATCCGTATTGAAGAACTGATTCTTTTGGTTCAGAACGAGCTGAAGGGTAGTTATCCGGAGGCGCTTATCCGCACAAACTTTGTTAATATTCCCCCTGATGAACACTTTACCATCATTAAAGGTAATGAATCTCTGCTAAAAAATGCTTTTCTGAATTTATTAGACAACGCCATTAAATACAGCCACCGTCAACCTGTAGATGTATTGATTGATTTTAATGAGAAAGATTGCATAGTACAGGTGGTAGACAAAGGCATAGGTATTCCGGCGGATGATGTATCGAATATTTTTGAACCCTTTTACAGGGGCGAAAATGCCATTGATTTGCAAGGGTTTGGGGTTGGCTTATCGATATGCCATAAAATTATCGAACTTCATAAAGGCCGAATCATGGTCGAAAGCCAGGCAATGCAAGGCTCTACCTTCACTGTTTTTTTACCGCATCTCACGCTTTAAGAATTTTTTAATGTCACGCTAAGGACTTTCTAAGGATAGGAACGGACTTTTGTTTCTGCACATAGAAATCTATGTGTATAGTCTAAAAAACCTGCCTTAATTTTCCTTTTCAGATGAAGAAGAATTATTTGTTAGTGAGTTGTCTGCTGATACAAGGCCTTGCTTTTAGCCAGCAGGTAGCACCTGAGCCACACAAAATAAGTTTATCAGAGGCAATAGAACTGGCCGTCAGAAATTATCCTGCTATCAAGGCCAAAGGAGCCGAGAAAGAAATAGCTGAGTTCGCTCTGAAAGCTGCCCGAAACGAGACTTTGCCCGATGTAATTGCACAGCACCAGTATCAGTTTGCGACCAACAACAGTGTTGCCGGAGCTACGTTCCCGATGCAAAGTCCTTTCCCTTCTGTTTCCGGGGGTATTCGTCCTGAGAATATCTACCAACCAGTGTGGGGAAGCTTTACAAATCTGCAGGTAAACTGGCAGGCTTTTACTTTTGGAAAAATTAAAGCCAACTTTGATGTAGCACAGAAAGCAGCGGTTCGTCAGCAGTTCGACTACGAAAATGAAGTGTTTCAGCATCAGGTGAGGGTAATTGACGCTTATCTGGCTTTACTGGTTTTTCAGAAAACGGTCAGAATACAGGAGGTAAATCTGCAAAGAGCCATCACCTTTCGTGATGCCACCAATGCCAAGGTAATTTCGGGACTACGTGCGGGCATTGACAGTTCATTTTCGGCGGCAGAGGTATCAAAGGCGAAACTATTATTATTACAAAGCCAGCAGAACGAGCGGACACAACGCATACGTTTAGGGCAATTACTGGGCTCTTCTACAGGCAATATGTCGGCCGATTCCATGCAGTTTTATCAGAAACTACCCACAATACTACGAGATTACCCGGATGTTGCCCAGAATCCGCTTCTGAAATTCTTCAACTCTCAGATTGATTTAATAAAATCACGGTCGATAGCACTTAAAAAATCTTACTATCCAAGCATTATAGTAAATGCTTCAGTGTGGGGCAGGGGGTCAGGCGTAAGTAATTCAAATGACTCCTATAGTTCTAAGCTCATTGATGGAATCGGGTATCAGGTGGGCAATTATCTGCTGGGCGTTGGTGTCAGCTGGAATCTGACTCCAATTTACCGAATCAGACATCAGGTTTCGGCCGAACTGCAAAGAGTAGAGCAGTTTCAGCATCTACTGGCTGAGGAAGAATTGCGTCTGAACAGCCAGAGCGAGAATGCCAGTATTCAGATTGATCTGGCAATGGAACAGGCGCTTGAAGCGCCTGTACAAACAAACGCAGCACGCGGTGCCTATCAGCAGGCTACTGCCAGGTATGAATCAGGATTGGCGACACTGCCCGAGGTATCGCAGGCATTTCTGCTGCTTAACAGGGCAGAGGTGGACCAGTCGATTGCCGTAAACAATGTCTGGCGGGCCTTATTGTTAAAAGCAGCCTCTGTCGGCAATTTGTCGGTGTTTCTCAATCAGGTAAACAGGCAATAGATTCTGCTTCAATAAAAAACATTAAATACAGGCGATAAAAGCTGCTAACTGAATCTTTCATATGGTACGATTTGCATTAAAAAGACCTATCACAATTATAGTATTATTTACCGGATTGATTTTGTTTGGTATAATGGCCATCAGAAAAATCCCTATTGATATTTTTCCGCAACTGAATCTGCCTACCATCTATGTCATGGAATCATACGGTGGTATGTCTCCGCAACAGATGGAGGGTTTCTTTGCTACCCGTTTGCAGGAACAATTTTTATATGTAAACGGGATTAAAACCATTGAAAGCAAGAATATACAAGGGCTTACTTTTATCAAGCTTTCTTTTTATGAAGATACTGACATGGCTGAGGCCTCTGCCCAGGTGGCGCTACAGGTAAACCGTGCCTCTAAATTTTTCCCGCCGGGAGCTTTGCCGCCGCAGGTGGTCCGCTTTGATGCGTCTTCAATGCCTGTGGGGCAGCTGGTGTTTGATAGTAAGACCAAGTCGCTCAAGGAAATGTACGATCTGGCCTCTACTTATATCAGACCTATGTTTGCCACTGTGCCCGGTCTTACAGCCCCCCATGCGCTGGGTGCCAACTCCCGGTCGATAGTGGTGAATGTTGACCCCGAGAAATTACGGAGATACAATATTTCTCCTGACCAGGTAGTAGAGGCAATTGCAAAAAATAATGCCATGACGCCCTCGGGTAACCTGCGCATAAATGATTTAATGTATGTAACGAGTGTTAACTCGCTTGAAGAAAAGGTACAACATTTTGAAGATATTCCGTTAAGTACGAACGGGTCGTCTACGGTATTTATTCACGATATAGCCACGGTGTCTGATGCAGCCGATGTAACCGTTGACTATGCGCTTGTAAACGGCAAACGCTCAATATACATACCTATTGTAAAAACAGCCGATGCATCAACATGGGCGGTGGTACAAGGGCTGAGAGCCAAACTGCCCGAAATGAGAGCCTTGCTGCCTGATGACGTGAGTCTAAGCTACGAATTTGACCAGTCGGTATTTGTGATTAATGCCGTAAAAAGTCTGATGACAGAGGGGATTCTCGGGGCTGTGCTGACGGGGCTTATGGTACTGCTTTTTCTGAAAGACTGGCGGAGCAGCCTGGTGGTAATTATTACTATTCCGGTTTCGATTCTTATCGGGCTTTTGTTTTTGAAACTGGCAGGGCAGACGGTTAATATCATGACTCTGAGCGGTCTGGCATTGGCCATTGGGGTATTGGTTGATCAGGCAACGGTAACTATCGAGAACATACACCAGCATCTGGAAATGGGCAAAACCAAAAAGCAGGCTATACTGGATGCCTGCCAGGAAATCTCTTTTCCTCTGCTTTTGATTCTGCTTTGTATACTGGCTGTTTTTGCTCCGTCTTTCGTTATGACGGGTGTGCCAAAAGCCATGTTTCTGCCTTTGTCTTTATCAATCGGATTTTCGATGATTGTTTCTTTTGTTGCGGCCCAGACCCTGGTGCCTGTTATTTCAAACTGGTTGCTGAAAGAAGAGATGTTTCGGTATCATCATGCCAAGTTTCATGCTCAAGCAGGTTTAGCTCTGGATAGCGGCGAGATTGAAGAGATAGAAGAACATACGAGGCAGGATACGTCACAGGGGGATGAAAATTCATTTTTTCAGCGGGTGAAAGTGAGGCTGGCTAATATTCTGGAAAGATGGATGCGAAGCCGGAAACTCATTGTGAGTTTCTATCTTTTGCTCACATTGGCCGTTTCGGGCTTGTGTTTTTATTTCATCGGTAAAGACCTGTTACCAAAAACCAATAGCGGACAACTGCAACTGCGGATAAAAGAACCTGAAGGCACAAGACTCGAAAAAACAGAGAGAGATGTGAAAGGGATACTGGCTATTATGGATTCGACGGTAAAAGGTAAGGTTGAGATTTCTTCGGTCTATGTGGGTATTATTCCGAGTAGCTATGGCTCTAGTAACCTATATGTGTTTAATAGCGGAACACACGAGGCTATTATGCAGGCTAATCTTGGTGAGCATTTTAAAGGAAATCTTGACGACTTTAAAGATGAGCTCCGGGCAAATATCAGAAAGGCGTATCCGAAAATAAGAATCTCTTTTGAGCCTATTGAACTCACTGAGAAAATAATGGCACAGGGAGCCGCCACACCTATTGAAGTGCGGGTATTGAGTAAGAATTTTGAAGATATAAAATCGTATTCCCGTCGACTGGTTGACAGCCTTCGTCAGATTCCTTATATGCGTGACGTACAGATAGCACAGCCGCTGAAATTTCCGGTTATTAAGATAAATATCGACCGATTCAGGCTGGCTCAGATGGGTCTTAATTTACAGGAGGTAGCCAGAAGTATTACTGATGCCACCTCTTCAAGCCGTTTTACTGAAAAAGTGCAATGGCTTGATCAGAAAGTTGCCTATACTTATCAGGTACAGGTGCAGGTGCCTGAATACCTCATGAACTCTATGGAGCAACTGCAATCAATCTCGTTGGTAAAAGGTAAATCACGTCCGGTGCTTTCAGACGTAGCCCAGATGTCGATTGATACACTACCCGGCCAGTATGACAGAACGGGGCCACGCAGATTTCTGACAGTGAGTGCCAACATTCACAAAAAAGACCTGGGTCAGGCCTCGGCCGATGTAAAGAAAACCATTGATAAACTGGGTACAACGCCAAAAGGGATGGTGGTAGAGGTAAAAGGTATGGCATCCTTACTTACCGAAACGCTTGATTCGTTGCAAACGGGTCTTGGGGTAGCTATTGTGGTGGTATTGTTGCTGCTGGCTGCCAATTATCAGTCTTTTGGTGTAGCTTTTTCGGTATTATCAACGGTACCTGCCGTATTATTGGGCTCTTTGCTATTGCTGATGGCTACCGGAGCAACCCTTAATCTGCAATCTTATATGGGTATCATCATGAGTATCGGGGTATCGGTGGCAAACGCCATTCTGATTGTTACCAATGCCGAATCGTTAAGGCTTAGTTATAGAAATCCTTTCAAAGCGGCGGTTACGGCTGCAAGTGTGCGGTTCAGACCCATTTTAATGACCAGCCTTGCCATGATTGCAGGAATGATACCGATGGCCAGTGGGCTGGGCGAAGCCGGAGAGCAATCTGCCCCGTTGGGCCGGGCAGTTATCGGGGGGCTTATTTTCTCTACGTTTGCCTCATTATTGATTGTACCACTGGTCTATGGCTGGATTCAACAAAACGCATCTTTTAAATCAGTTTCCTTATTACCCGACAATGAAAACACTAGCATTTAATACCCCTATGAAACATTGCCTGATGGCATTAGCAGCAAGTACGATGCTGTATGCCTGCACTGAAAACAGAGCCGAAGAGAAGAAAACTGAGATTACCAAATCTGCTCCTCCGACGTATCAATTAGCGACAGTTGAAACCGGAGGTGTGGCCAGTACACTTAAACTACCGGCACAACTGAACGCCTATCAGGAAGTAAGTCTTTTTCCGAAAGTAAACGGCTATG
>CALRLN020000200.1:0-9061 GCA_943368675.1 Chitinophaga pinensis
AAAATTTTTACCAGATTTACAGTTGATGCAATGGCAAAAATACCTGCTAAGCCAATAGTGATATATTTGCCAGCATTATATAAATCTTTGTCATCTTTAGAAGTATCTGCGTCTTTGGATTTTCTATCGAAAAATTTAGATCCTGAATAAGCTGCACCTGCCAGAACACCATTTATTAAGAACCCTGTTACGGCTTTCCGACGTAGTTTATTCGCCTCGCGCTGGGCAGTAAATTCGGGTTTTTCAACCAGCAGTACGTCAAATCGTTCAATACCTGAGTTTTCGACATTAATGAGCATCTGCTTAGGAATATAGTTTGTTTGAGTTACTATAAGATTATATTGTCCATAAGGTAAATTGAGAGATAAGGGTGTTTTCCCAAGAGTATCCCGATTACTTGTTACAAGAGCATTAGGCGGGCTTGAAATCAACTCTATTGTTTTGGTAATTTTAAAAATCTGATAGCTTAACTCTGTATCATCATTTACTATATCAATAGTAGTTTTTTCTGGTTTGTATCCTTTTTTATCAATAATGAGATCATGCCTGCCTTTGGGTAAAGCAATTGAAAATGAGCCGGTACCGATAGGTTGATTATTTAATAAAACAGTGGCATCATTTGGCTCAATTTTAAAATTCACATTGGAGTACATTTTTTTCATTGGTATGAAAACAGTGACGGTTGAATCAAGTCTCACAACCGTTTCCAGAACAGCATTCTCAAATTTATCCAGCAATAACTCAAATTTATAAATACCGGGTCTTATGAAATATTCAAGTTTACTGTTTTTCAGGTATCCGATCTCTACGCCATCAATTCTAACTCTGGCAGTATTAACATTAGATTTTACAATGACTTTTGACAAAACTTTGTCTTCAATTTCAAGTAAGGTTTTCTTTGATTCCAGCGTAAGGGTTTCTTGTTGAATTCTTACATTCCTGGAAAAATCCGCTTCCTCTGCCTGTAAATACCTGATTGTAATTATGGATAAATTCCAGGTGTTTCTTGACTTCTCAATTTTTATTTCGGCTACCCGATTGCTCGGATTAATAAAAGGTTTTGAAGTACGTTTATCAATACCCGTGTAGTTGATATCAAAAAACACTTTAATAAATAGTGGAGCGGCTGGGTTTACAGCCATTATTCGGGAGGTTCGGATGTTTGAGAAAATAACATTTTTACCATCATTCAGAAATTCTCCGTTGTCTCCTCTTCCATAATTAAAGCAGATATCTTTAAAATAGATATCGACTTTTTTCATTAGTTTTTCATTTGTGCTTAGCTCACGGGTATTAAAATCATCCTCAATAATCACCTGGTCATCAACAAATGTTGAAAAATTATCACTATTTGGCAGAATCATATTTTCAATAATTACTTTCCTGTCTTCAGAGTCTGCATCTAATAGCTGATTATACTTATTGGCAAGGTCATCAATAAGGCCAATTGCTTTCCGCTTGATAACTACTTCATCGTTGGAAGTAATTTTCGGGTGTTCCTGAGCTATTATGCAATTATGAAAAATAGCAAACACCAGCGTAACCAGTATTCTGAATGAGGAAATTTGGTACATCTTGTTCATGCAAATTGTTGATTAATGAAAATAAGAATCTCTCACTTCTTGATTTTAAAACGCCATATTTGATACTTGTTTGCTTTTGCGCCTCTATCTGAGCAAAAATATACGAAGTCGTCTGCGGTCCAGATCGGAGCAAAATCGTTTGATTTATTGACAGTAAATTGCCGTAGACTTTCGCCATTTATGTCGATTGTATAAATATCAGAATCAGCCTTATTTTTTTTCGTTAGCTGAAAAATAAGTCTTTTCCCGTCGGGGCTCCAGTTAGGGCTTGAGGCGTATCCTAAATTAGCATCTGTAATTTGTTTAGGTGAATCTCCTTCAATACTCATTATCCAGACCGTGCCTGTCTCTTTTGATTTGCTCTTATCAAGGTCATATCTTATAAAAGCGATGTTTTTGCCGTCAGGAGATATCTTAGGAAAACTGCCAACCCCAACCATTTTGAGTTCATTCGACTTAAAGTCTTTTATCCAGATTTGGTTTTTAGTTACGGCCACACCTTTGTACTGTACTTTTGAAGCTTTTGAGGTTTCCTGAATGTACGTTTTAGGAGTTGCTCCTTTTTCAAACACAATCATATTGCCATCAGGCGACCATGACGGATTATACTCATCTTCATCCGTATTGGTTACCTGAGTTATTGCTTTCCCCTTACCTGCTTCAATATAATAGATGTCATAATTTGTTTTATCTAAATACTGAAACACAATGCGGTTATTGGCAGTAGAGTAACTGGGGGCAAGATTAATGTTGGTTCCGCTAGATTTCTGAACCAATACCTTTGTTAATACCTTTTCTTTCATGTAGAGGTTATATGCACCATCATCTTCTTTGGCTACAAACACGAGGTTCTCGCCGAAGTCACCTCCTGACGGGTAAAAGATAGGTTTCTCAGATTCTGTGATTTGTGTAAGAGCATCAAAATTTTCTCCTTCAGCAGTCATTTGATAAACCTTTGGCGAACAGGATAAAACAATGGAGCAAGATATAGCAAAGAATATTTTTTTCATGTTGATATGTTTAGGTATAATTTTATATAGGTTTTTTATTAAAAAGTACTAAAAACTTAAACAATAATGTCGTAATCTGATATTAATCAAATCGTACCTGATAGTGATTAAAGATGAAATCACTTTGCTGTTCTGCTTTTATTAATTGCTCTCAATAGACCGCTTATAAGAGTTTACATTCGAACTTAGTGAGTAAAATGTATTCATTGGGTTTGGCGCTTTTAAAAAACATGCCCGCATTTGCCGTTTTTGATTCCAGACCGGGGTTTAAAGGAATTTTATTAAATCCTTGAATCACAGCCCCATTAACAAAGTATTCTGTAGTAGACTCCGTTGAGTTGATTCTAAGAATATACTTATCATTTAAATCAGGGATAGTGATTCGGTTTTTTATGCCAAGCATGAATTTTTTAAGCTCTCCATTTACTTTCATATTTACCTCAAAGGTGTTTTTTTCAGTATTGATAAGAAAAAAACTATAATTCTGTTCATTCTGAAAATGCCATACAATGCCAATTTCTTTGACTGATTCTTGTTTGGGTTTCTCAAATTCGGCGGTTATATCAAATGCTCCGTTCTTTAAATTACTGTTAACTGGTATTGTTAAAAATCCTTCTCCGGTGTTATTACTTTGTATCTGATACTTTTTGTCAATATCACGAAAGCTCTTGGCAAAAAGTTGAGTTCCTGTCCACACCCATTCTTTGGTATTTACCGGGCAAGCAAATTCTTGCAAAACTGCCCTGTATTCACTCCCGTCTTCTCTGAAATAAGAAATATTCGGTTTGGGGCAATTACCTTCATACTCTACTACTTTCTCAACCTGCCCCTTTTTATTGACAAATTCTTTTCTGCGTACTTCTGCTTTAAGTATGGGATTATACATACTCACAAAGTTCTCAGACACTTTATCATCGCTCCCATAACTGACTTCTCTGAAATACTTACTTGTTTTATTGGGGTTAAATATTTGCTCTGACTTTAATTTACCATCAGCATGATAAATTTTTTCTTCTAAAAGCTGGCCGTCCTTGTATTTTCTCTCCGATTTGGAATTATCTTCACCATAAAAAACACATTCTCCCTGAAACAAAACATTGTTCTTCTCATCTTCAGATTTATATAAATAATAGTTGCCGGTAAATTTCGGTTTATTATCAGCTCTGAAATAGTCTTCAACTATCCCCACCGGAATCTGATGTTGATTGAAGCGGGCTTTGCGGTAGAAATAAGATTTTTCGGCGCTAGTTTTATTGCCGTCTTTATCGAAATAAATTACGGTTTCTCCTATTGTTTCTACTTTGCCTTTTGAGGGCTCAGGCAGGTTTCCATAAAAGAACGGCATTGTATTTATTTTTCTGAATTTGCTGGAACCGGAAGCAAGTTCTGGTTGGTCTTGTGCGAGACAAGTCAACGATGACAGTAAGAGTATAAAATAAAGATGCCTCATTCAGACTATATTTTAAGGATTTTCTTAGTAATGCTTTTATTTTGCGATTGAATTTTCAATAGATAGCCTCCTGCCTGAAAATCTTCGATGTTCAGCGTAGTATTTTTTTCTTCACTTTGCCATACTTTAATCAATGTCCCATCTAATCTGCGTAACTCAATCGTTTTCCTGGCAGCCTGCTCGTCATGAATGTTAAATGTTTTGGTAATTGGGTTTGGATAAATGGTAAATACCTGAGTTGAAGGATCAGAAGTACTCAGAACAACACTATTGACGGCAAAAGGGTCAGAAAAAATGCGTCCACAACCATTACGGTTGGCCCGGACAATATATGCCCCGAAATTAGAAACGCCATTTACAAGATATTGCTGGTTTCTGCCAACCGGCGAATTCAGGTTATAATCTGCAGGGTTTGCTGAAACAGGTAAAGGCTTAAAAAACCATTCATAATTAGAATCAGTACTGGTAGTTGATACCAGAAGATTTTCATCTACTATGGCAATGGTTGGTTTAGATGGTTTGGTAGTGACCTGACTACTATTGCTTGCTTTACAGCCTTCCTGGCTAATATTTACTGTATAATTACCCTCTGCTTTGCTACTTAATGTATTTGTTTTTATGGTTGTACCTGCCCAGTCATATTTAATCAGATTGCTCTGATAAGTCGGAGTGGCTGTTAACGTAATACTTGTTCCCTCACATATGGCCGGAGGATTAAGTGGAGTAACATTTACGGCAAAGTTTGTAGGTGCTGTTACCACAAATACATTGGATGGAGCTTTTGAAATACAACCTAATTCTTTTACCTCGGCATAAGCAGTATACCTGCCTGCTGAAGTAGGCTGATAAGTAGCGGCAGTAGTGGCATTTGGGGCATTAGCATTGTCTTTTTTCCAAAGAAAAGTTGCCGCTGTAAAGTTTGAAGTAGCCTTTAATTCATAAGGCTGATAATTAGTACCCGTACAGATTATTATACCGGTGTCAGTTACCCCGGTGGGATTTTTGTCAATAGTGGCAATTCTGGCTTCCAAATCTTTTACCTGAGTACTGACAGACTGCTCTTCGACGCATTTCCCTCGGGTCATAGTTACTTTGTAAATGCCTGCGGTCTTAACATTGATTTTGGCGGTTGTAGCTCCTGTACTCCACTTATAACTGATATTTGCTCCTGTACCGGAAGCGATTAAATCAAGCCCTTGCTGGGTATTACAGATAACGGCACTCCCGGTATAATTCAAAGCACCTTTAATGTTTTCGTCTACTGCCACAATCGCTTTGGCTTCATTAAATTGTGTACATCCGGCACCAACAGGCTTTAGTAATAGTCGATAGGTGCCGGGTTCAGTGGCATCTAAAGTAGGTTCTGTCTTACCCGCCATCAAGGCCGTGCCGGTACCGTTATACCATTCATAAGAAAAATTGCCCTTATCAGTAGGTATTGTAGTAAACTTTACGGCTTGTCCCCGGCATATCCGCAAATCAGCAGGTTCGGGGGTTATACGTGGAACCACATTACCGATTACATATATCTTCTTAACCGTGCTTACGCATGTTCCTCTGGTTAAAACTAGTGAATATTCTCCGGTTGTATTTACAGATAAGGTTTGCGTGTTACCCGTTTTGGGGCCGCTCCATTGATAACCCATATTGGTTTGGTCGTCTGCTTTGGCTGTTAGTACAAGTGCACTTTCATTGGCACAGAGAATAGCTTTGGTTTTGCCGGAAGGTATGGTAATGGTTTCTCCGGTGATTTTCTTGTCAAAAGTAAGATTATTGATAATATTGGAAGTTTTACCCGGACAATTACCGATTTTCGGGGTAATTGTTACGCTGTAATTATCATTTTTTGAAACCCATGTATCGCTGCCGTTGCCACCGTTAGACCATGAATAACTATAACTGTTACCATCGCTGGGGCTGGCAATAAGCTGAATGGATTCTCCGTCACAAACCCGTGTTTTTACGGCAGCAATGTTCGCAGAGAAATCAGCAAGTACAGGAATGTTATAATCATTCGTTTTGAAATAGCATACCCTGTCCGGCCCTTTCGAAAGCCCGACAGAATAATTGCCTGATTGAGGATTACTTACAAATACTGACGGCACAGTTGTGCTGGCACTATTCGACCAGTCATAATTAATACTGCTACCGGAAACATTTTTAACAGATAGAGTTACAGGCTGTCCGTAACAGGATATATTGGGAGATGCTTCAAAAGTAATTGCATTTGTATTACCAAAAGGAGTATAAACCGTGATGTCTCGTTCTATAGCGCCATTGGCGCCGTCATTGTATTCAACACGTAACTTATACACTCCCCCATCTCCTGCACCGTAATTTGCCGGATTGAAACTTATTGAACTTTGAGATACAGTGAATGAATTTGAAGTTTCTATAGTTTGAACAGTCTGATTATTAAACTTTATAATCACAGGATTCATAAAACTCTCAACATCTACAAAAGCGCTCAGGCTGGAATTAGAACATATCGAAGAGCCTGTTAATCCTGATGGTATTAACTGATTAGACGAGCCCTGTCTTATAAAATTAAATGATACACCTATATCTCCACTGCCTCCTGGTCTTCTGCCCACTGCCTGGATTCTTAAAGAGGCATTTATCTGACTTCCGCCAAATGACCCGCCTGAGATTGAAGGGATAAAGTATGTGGTACCAGATCCGGTACTTGTATTACAAACTTCACCGAATCCGGATTGGGCAAATGTTGCGTTTACATTCCCACCGAAAATGCCGGACGAACTACTATAGAAATGGGTTTCTCCTGAATTGCTTAACCTCAAATTGAAACTAATAGTAACATTTGATTTACTCCCTAACTGAATACTAATATTAGTAACATAGCACGTAGTTACACTACAACCACCCCCTGAAAGATTAAATTGAAAATTGCCCGGTGAAGCCTGATAATATCCAGCTATGGCAGCTTTGCTAAAAATTAAGAGAACAAGCCAAATAAAAGTAAATTTTCTAAGCATAATTATTTTAATAATATGTCCCACGAGTTGGGCAAATATATAGGAAGGTACCAGTTAATAAAAATATTTTTATTAACTGGTACCTTCCTATATATTCACACTCGAAAATTAAATATTTATGACCCGCTATACTCTATTTTTAATGCTTTTGACCATACTCATCAGTTGCAAGAAATTTGATGAAGTAGATTTTCAGGAAACCAAATGTGGTGCACCGTCAGCCACCATTGAAGAACCAGTATCTAAAGGTAGTAAGAGGTATGAGTTTGTTTTGAAGACAGGCAATACACCCGATGCCGAACTCATACGGATTTTCTGGAAGATTGATGGCAATACATTTACAGGAGCAAAGGTTTCATACCAGTTTGATAAACCCGGCAGCCAGGACATAGAGGTTACTTTTTATAACAGATGTCTGGAGAAAGGTACTGTCACAAAAAAAATTGAAGTTAAATAATGAAAAGAACTCTACTCAGTATTACCGTATTTATATTCGTTGCACTTTCTCATACCTTTGGTCAGAAGGCAAGACAAGTAACAGTAAAGAATGTCAGGTTCAACCTGAATACCAATCAACGGGTAATCGAAATTAACTATGATGTCGAAAATATAACTCCCGAAGACTCGGTCTATATTTTAGTAAGCAATCGTGACAAGCAGAACTTTAAAAGCACTGCCCTGAAAGGAGATATCGGCAAAAAAGTAACGCCGGGTTCAAATAAAATGATTAGCTGGGATTTTATGGCTGACAGCCTTCAGATAAATGAGGAAATTGCCATAACAGTTTATGTTAAATTATTCAACGTCTCTCCGAAACCATCACCCACTACCATAATTGCCGCTAATACAAAACCTGTTAAGGAAAATAAGAAAACCGAAAAGCCCGAAATAAAAATACCAAAAGTAGCCAAAATAAAAAAGTTTAATACTTTAGCAATAGGGATTTTCGGCGCTGGTCTTGCAGCAGGCGGATATATGGTTTTTGATGGACTTCAGCAGAAGAAAGTTGCAGAAGAATACTATCAGAGTTATAAAGACAATAACTGGAATCAGAAACTGATAGTAAGCGATGATACCTGGCTAAAACAATATAGTGAAGGCAGTATAGCTACGGCCAATTCAATGCTTGCCAGAGCACAGGATAAATTGAAGAAGTCTAATATAATGCTGTATTCGGGCATAGGCCTCATTGTTGCTGATGCCATTCTGACAATTCCGAGATTCCGGAGAAAAACTGACAAAAAATTGTCTTTTAGCACTAACTACCTTCCATCATCCCAAACATTTGTTTTAGGAGCCAATTTTAAGTTCTAATATAGATAATATGACAATTGAAGACTTTTACAAAAGATTTGATTTTAATTCAGACGCTTCAGGTAGTGTTATCGGTCGCGGAGGTTTTAGCGTGGTCTACAAGGCCTATGACAAAGTCAGAAAAAGGTTTGTAGCTGTTAAACGCAGCGAGGTAGGACAATTTGCAAAATTTGATCTTAAACGAGAGGTTGAAGTAGCAAATGAGATTGAGCCACACCCTAATATTCTGAGATACGAAAATGTTTTTCGTATCTCAGAGCTTCTCAGTACATACGACTATGCAGTAATGAAATATTACCCCGAAGGCAATCTTGAAAATGTATTAAGAAGATACCAATTGACTGAAAAAGAGCAGAAGCACATTCTTACAGGCATTCTGAATGGCCTTGCTCATATTCATCAGATACCAATTATCCATCGTGACTTCAAAACCGCCAATATTTTAATGGATAAATCACCTGATGGAGAGTGGTTGCCATTGATTTGTGATTTTGGGCAAAGCCGCTTAGTTGACAATGATGATAGCGTAGTCAGTAACAATTCGCAGATAGCATTAACTCCCAAATACTCTGCACCCGAGCAACTTCTGGATACAAGAGAATTAAGAACTAATGCCGATTTATGGGCATTTGGCGTGATTACCTACCAGATGATTCAGGGTAAATTGCCTTTTAAAGTAGACGAAGGTTCATTGAGCGAATGGGGGCG
>CALRLN020000201.1:0-9045 GCA_943368675.1 Chitinophaga pinensis
AAAACTGCTAAAAAATAACGAAGATTTAGTAGATTTGAGGCACACAAAAATTATTTTTTCAATAATGTGACATTTTCTTTGGAAAATACAAAAAAATAAAATAAAATTTGTAATCAGTCTATTCTGTAGACTGATTACAGCAAAAGTTGTTTTAGAAAGTCGTAAGATTTTATCTTACGACTTTTCTTTTTTTACAGGCAGTATATAATTTCACGCTATGTATGAAATTAGAAAAGCCAAAACTCCACATTCAGAGGGATTTTGGCTTGCTGTTCTAGTGATTTGGATCGTTAAAAACTAAAAAACGCAACGCAGTTTTATAAAAGCAAAAGTCATTTGAGAAAATCGAGATATAGAATCAAACCCGTTTGTATACAAAATTTAGGATTATATTTTTAAAAAACAAGGATTTGTCGTGTTTTTTATCGGGACTCACTCGTTAGTTATATTTCTACTTTATATATTATCTATGATTGACTATCTTAGTTATAATTACCAGGATTGTCAATGTAAATCCAACTAATCAAAAGGCATTTGGAAAGAAAAAAACCGGGAGAATTGCAGATAGACTGAAAGTTTTTTCAAAAAAAGCTTCTATCCATGATAACAGTACATATTTTAGATAGCTGGAAACTTCCCTCGAATCCTTATTTAGATTAAATTTTAATCTGATAGCATATTTAATTTTGTTATGACTGAAATGACCAAACAAATCACACAAAAATCACTTCAAGACCCCCACCATGAAGCCATTGTCAATTTAATAATTGTTTCACAAAGAGTCAGAACAAGGTTAGAATCTCTTTGTGAGAGTGAAAACATCACGCTTTCACAGTTTAATATTCTTAGGATACTAAAAGGTGTTTACCCCGGAGCTCATCCACGTTCGGAAATTCGTAAACAGATGATTGACAAATCAGATGTAACCCGTTTAATAGACCGCCTTGAAAACAGGGCATTGGTAAGACGAATTAGTGCGGACAAGGACAAGCGGCACTCGCTGACTGTTATTACAGAAGAAGGCATTGCATTGCTTGAAAAGCTGAATGCGAAATTCCCTCCGGCACACAACGAAATTCTTAAAAACTTCACTTTGCCCGAACTCGCAAAACTAGTAGAATTGCTTAAGAAATTTGACTGAATAATTTACAGGTAAAAAAAATGCATATTTATTATACGCTTAAGGCGGTACTGACTTAGGCAAAGTGGTTTTCTGTTTTTGGGTAATTAAAATATAAAAAATGATACTGGCAGCAGCACAAACCAATCCTTCCGACAAGAATACGAATGAGAATATTCAGCAACATTTGCTGTTAATTGATAAAGCATTCACTCATAGAGTTCAATTAATTGTATTCCCTGAAATGTCTTTGACCGGTTATGAACGCGAAAAAGCAATAGAACTCGCTTTTGTTCCTGATGATATAAGAGTAGAGGTTTTCAGAGAAAAAGCTAAGAAGTATGAGATGATTATCATTGTTGGCGCTCCTGTTCTGATACAGTCCGAACTCTATATTGGAAGTTTTATTTTTCAGCCGGATGGTTCTGTTTGTATTTATACAAAGCAATTTTTGCATGATGGTGAAGAGCAATTCTTTTCACCTGGTATGACCGACAAAACAACAATAAATATAGGAGAGGAAAAAATAGCAATAGCTGTCTGCGCTGATATAACTAATCCATTGCACCCGGCAAATGCTTTTAAAAACCAGGCAAATTTATATATTGCCAGTCTTTTTTATACTCCTAACGGAATTGATGAAGCTTACCAACAATTGAGCAGGTATGCCGGAGTATATAAAATGAATGTCCTTATGTCTAATTATTGTGGGTATTCGTATGGACTAAGAGGAGCAGGGCAAAGTGCTTTCTGGAATAAGGATGGCATTCTTAAAGGAAAACTAACTATTGGCGATGAGGAAGGTCTGTTAATCATCAACTCAAATCAGGAGGCTACATTTCTTCCTTTTTCTCATGAGGTTGTGAAGTGAACCGTACTGTACCGGTGGTGACATACGGCTCGTCATAATATACAAAATACCATAATAAAACCACATGCTTAACTATGCGCAAAGTAAAAATCAGACCTGCAAGAGTAGACGAAATTGGCACCCTTTTATCGTTTGAACAAGGGATTGTTTCAGCCGAACGACCTTTTGATAGCACCTTACAGGAAGGCGAAATTCATTATTATGACTTGGTAGACCTAATCGAATCACTATCAGCAGAGGTAGTTGTAGCCGAACTTGATGGTGAACTCATTGGGTCAGGATATGCTTTAATCAAGGAGGCAAAGCCGTATCTGAAACACACCCACTATGCTTATCTGGGTTTTATGTACGTAAAACCTGAATATAGAGGGCAGGGCGTTAACAAGGCAATTTTGCAAACGCTGCAACAATGGGCAATCAATCAGAACATCAGAGAGATTCGCCTGGAAGTATATGAAGAGAATATAGTGGCAAAAAAGGCCTATGAAAAAGCGGGTTTCAAGGGGAATTTGCTGGAAATGCGTTTGGAGTTGCCGATTATAAATGATAAACAATAGTTTTGAATAAGATGGAAAAAAACTTTGTTGTAATTGATAAACAAGCTGCCTCACATTATATCTGGGGAGATAATTGTGATAGCTGGGTGCTGGTAGATAGTACAGGCTTATCAGTCAAGCAGGAGTCTATGCCTGGAGGTACCAGAGAAAAGCTGCATTTTCACGCACTTGCGCAGCAGTTTTTCTATATTCTGAAAGGTACGGCAGCATTTTATCCGGAAGGTGAAAGAATATTAATAGGCGAGCAAAAAGGCTTGTTGATAAAACCCGGTATCAGCCATTATATTGCCAATGAAACTGATGAAACCCTGGAGTTTTTAGTGATTTCCCAACCCAGTACCAATCAGGATAGAACAACACTTGAATAGCCAAGTACAAGCTAATAAATTAATGAACGATTAAGATGGACGAAAGATACTTAATTATTCATGCAGAAGGCCTAAAAAAGGTAAAGACGCAAGATTGCGTCTTTACGAAAACAAACTTTTAAAACAAAACTACGAGAATTATTAACGGTAAAGATTTTCCTCAGCTGAACATATCGGATAAAACTTTAAAAACAATGCTCATTTAATGGTATTGAATGATTGAGTATAAAATTAGGTTAATAAGAGAGCGTTTTATGTCACTCTTCTGTAAAAATAAAAAGATAAAGCGGTTTAGTGAACTTTCTTAGCATTTTTATTTGAAAAAATTATTGAGGGGTTCTATATCAGGGAGGAGTCTTTGATTTTGTCAGTAAATACTATTATATTTAAACCTCAGCTATTTAAGATTCACTCTTTGCAAAGGTGGTAAAAACTATTGATGTCGGAAATATCGACTCACTTCAAAGCTTATTAAAAGCAAACCCTCGCCTTATACGTACGAGACTTGATGCACCGGAAGAATATTATTTTAAAAACCCTTATCTGCTTTGGTTCGTGGCTGACAATCCCATTTCCCTTTTTCGCTTTCTTTAAAACTCCTCTCCAATCAATTCATGATTAACTATTGCTCCTGTTGCCGAACCTGTTGCTACAGCCATAGCTACTGAGCGCATGGGGTTTGAGTTATCGCCGCAGGCGAAAATGCCTGCAATATTGGTTTTCTGAAAACCATCAACTTTTATTAAACCGTGTTCCGTAAACTCACAGCCAAGGGACTGAGGAATATCAGAATGTTGTACAAAGGCAGGTCTCGAATAGATGGCGTCAATACCCATTCCTGACCCATCAGTCAGCACAATTTTCTCAATTTTACCTCCTATGTGTATTAACCGCTCTATGGGGGTTTCTACAATGTGTATTTGATGTTTTCTAAATTTTGCCAACTGGTCTCCATTCAATGTCGAAACTCCATTAGTAAAAATCGTCAGGTCTTTTGTCCAGTTATTAATCAATTGTGCATAATGAAAAGCCGCATCACCGTTGGCAATGATACCTGTTTTCTGGTGTCGCACTTCATAACCGTGGCAGTAAGGACAATGTATTACCGAAATTCCCCAACATTCAGCGAAACCAGGTATGTCCGGCATTATATCCTTTAATCCTGTGGCAAAAATTAGTTTTTTCGCATGAAAAACTTCTCCATCTTGTGTTTCAACTGTAAACCCATCTTCTGTTTTGGCAGCATTAATAGCCAGGCCTTTATGAAACCGGATGGTATTATAGTTCGCCAATTGAGACAAGGCTATTTTAGCAATTACATCCGGTTTTTGGCCGTCTTGTGTAAGGAAATTATGTGAGTGTGGTGTTTGTCTGTTACAAGGCTGTCCACCATCAATGATTAAAACTTTCCTTAAAGCACGTCCTAAACTCATGGCTGCTGAAAGACCGGCATAACTGCCTCCTACGATAATAATTTCAAATTCCTGACTATCGACCATTTCATTACTTATTTAAAAATTGTTGAATCATTATGTAGCAAAGGTAGGCATAATTTTTATAATGCAACAATGTTGCAAATATTTTAAATCCGGTAAAAGGAATGTAATTATTCAATAACTGGTAAAATTCAATCGTAAGCTATTTTTCTGAAATTCGTAGGATACCTTTAAGAGCAAATTATTATATAAATTACTGTAAGGCTATCTGAATTTGACAAAGAAAGCAAGATTAAACGGGTCGAAAAGTTATTAAAGAAATTATGAGGTAAATAAATCAGAAGTGCTGGCATACTATTTTTGTATTGGATTGATGTTTTACCAATCATGCAAATCCATGTATAGAATTCTGATCTGTTTCTTAATATTATTATATCCATTAGCCGCTTACGGGCAGCGTGTTGCGAATTTTTCTTACAAAAAATTTAATGCCAAAGATTTTGAAGCTTATGGTTTCTGGGTTAATGCTGATCAGGTAGGTGATATTAACTATTCTTATAAAACGCCTGAAGGAGATATCAAAAGCATGAAACTCGAATATCAGGGTGTTGATGTATTGAATGGAGAAAAAGCGTTTAAGGTCTTATTCCCCAATAAGTTATTGCTCTACGTAATACCCCGGAAAAACAATACATTAAGAATAGCAAGCCTTGATGGTAAATATTCAAAAACCTTTCATTGGCTTTATGAAGGACCTGTGAAGGGGAGAGGTACATTCTGTGATGCCTGTGCTGAAAATGCTGAGGAGGCTACAAAGTTGTTGAAACTGTATTATTTGAAGTGAACACTATTTCAGAATGAATGTTCGGGGTTGATTTGCTAAATAAAGTAATTTCAAACCTTATAGAATCAGCAAAATCAATAAGGAAGGAATATGATTTATGAGAAGAAAATCTCAGCACTAATTTCTAATGGGTAGGTAAAGATTAAAAGTCGCCCCGATTTGAGGTACGCCGATTGCCTCAATAAAGCCCTCATGGGTTTGTAATATTTTTTTGCAGATGGCTAGTCCAATACCTGTGCCTTCATATTCGCTTCTGCCATGAAGGCGTTGGAAAAGTTCAAAAATACGGTCGGCATAGGTTTGTTCAAAACCGATACCGTTATCGCTCAACTGAATTTTCCAGTAATGGGTAGCTATAAAAACAGCCTGAATTTTTATTTCAGCCGCAGGAATAATGTGCGCACTTATTTTAATGACAGGAGTTGTGCCCGGTTTCCTGAATTTGATAGCATTGGTAATCAGATTAGACAAAACCTGATTGAATTGATTTGGAATGATGTCTGCTATTGGCAGTTTATCTACCTCAATCAATGCCTGTGTTTCTTCAATTAACTCATTCAGATCATTGAGTACTTCATCGAGCAAACTATTAAGGTCTGTTGCTGTATATTCAACCTCAGTAGTATTGAGGCGGGAATAATTTAATAAATCAATAATCAGGCTTTGCATTCGATGTGTAGCAGTCATTAACCGCTGAAAGTATTCTTTCCCATTAACAGATAGTGTCTCGAGTTCTTTTTCAAGGATTCTCTTAGAAAATATCTGTATCTTTCGCAGAGGCTCCTGTAAATCATGTGATGCTACATAGGCGAATGAGGCGAGGTCTGAATTACTTTGTAGTAATTCATGATTCTTTATTTCCAGATCTTTCTGGTATTTTAAGAGTACCTCATCATTTTCTTTCTTCGCTGTCAGGTCAGTGATAATAATACCTATACTTGATAATTGGGGTTGAAGAGAAGTAAGAGAAAGATAAACAGGTATGATAGTATTATTTACCGCCAGGTTGAATTCTCCTTTCGCTTTTCCGTGCCGTGCCTGTGCAAATGTCTGAGCAAATTTTTCCTGTGAGTCGGTATGAATAAAGTCGGATAGGAAATTTCCGATTACTTTTTCATAGGGTAGCTGCAATAATTCAAAAAAGGAAGCATTGGTATAAACAATCAGTCCTTCTTCTGTTACATTGATAGCTCCTTCACCAAATTGTTCTATTAATACACGATAGGCATAATCGCCACTTTGAAGTGTATAGATTTCAGTTTCGTTAGGTGAAGCAATGGCAAATGCATCTACTTCTCCGGCTTTAATGGCCTCAATTAATTGTTCTGATTCTTCCAGACGGTTTTCCAGTTCCTCAATCCTTCTTAACAGTTGTTCATTTGATTCAGACTCCATAGTTATTTTTTGAATGTAATACCTAGTGCCTTTAATACTTTTTTAGTATCAGATAGCGTACCAATGAGTATTTTCCTTGGTAAAGGGTGGGTTTTTATTAGTGAGGGGCTAAAAATGATATGCTGTTCTTCGGCTAATTCCGGATTTTTGTAAATATCAATAATTTCTAGTTCAAAAGCATCTTTGAGATATTCATCACATAAGCGCTTAATGTTTTCAATAGCTTCCATAGATTTTTGTGACATACCCGAAACGTATAAATAAAGAACAAGCTTGTCCTCAATAATAATCTCAGGTGAAGATTTTTTATTCATGTCACATACTTGTTTTAGAAGACAAAGGGCGAATATTTAAACCTACCAGTACTCGTTCTTCATTAGACAGGTCTCCGATTATCTTTCTGATGGGTTCCGGTACCTTTCTGACAAGGGTTGGGATGGCAAATATCTGATCACCTTCGGCTAATTGCGGAGTTTTTAGTAAGTCAATTACTTCAATAGAATACTTACCAGCCAGATGTTCTTTACAATATCTGGTAATATTCTGTAGGGCCAGCACCGATTTGGGTGTCTGGCCTGCTATATATAACCTGAGTTCCCATCTTTCCTCTTTACCCATATACTTTTATTTTTATGTGAATACAGTTTCTTTCAAGATAAAAATTCTATGCCACTAGCATTAATTGTAAAATCAATCTGATGATTGAAATGTCCCATACCACGCGATTTCACAATTAGCATACTCCTTACTCTTCCATCTTTTTTTTCTTCGTTTCTTAAATTTATCCAGGTATCTGCCAGTGAAGAAATAGCATCAACAGTCAGATCCTTATATTCTCCTGAACCCTGATGTGTTAAAGAGGTAAAAAGCGCATTGATTTTTTTCATTTTCAGAAAATCTATTAAGCGTACCAGCATTGACCGTACTTCGCTATTGCTCCCGATGGTAACCAGGCTACTGATAGGGTCAATGATAACTGTTTTAGGCTGATGTTCTTCAATCATTTTATGCAATGATAAAAGGTGCATTTCAAGCCCTTGTAAAGAAGGCCTTGAGGCGTTAATAATTAATAAGCCTGAGTCAATCTGCACTTGAATATCAATACCTATTGACTTCGAATTCCGTATCAGTTGCTCAGGAGATTCTTCAAAAGAAAAATACAGCACAGGTTCTTTTCTGTGAAAACTGCTCAAAGCAAAATAAGTAGCCAGTATCGTTTTAGCTGTACCTGCCGTACCTGTCACCAAAGTACTGTTTCCTCTGAAATACCCCCCACCTGTAAACAATTTATCCAGAGCCGGCAGCCCTGTAGAAATGATTTCAGTAGAGGTTTTATAATCGAGCCTCAGAGAAGTAATCGGAATAACATAAATGCCCGTTTCATCTATCAGAAACGGATATTCGTTAGTGCCATGGGTAGAGCCTCTGTATTTAACAATTCTGAGCCTGCGTGTAGCAATCTGGTCAATAACCCTGAAATCCAGCAGAATAACACAGTCGGACACATATTCTTCCAAGCCCTGTCTGGTTAAGGAGCTTTCGCCTCTTTCGCCCGTAATAATGGCAGTGATTCCCTTTTCTTTCAGCCAATGAAAAAGCCGGCGTATTTCAGACCTCAGCAAAGCCACATTATCTATGCCGGCAAATAGAGTTTCTATGGTGTCTAATACTACCCTTTTGGCGCCGACTTTATTAATAGCGTAGTCCAGACGTATCAATAATGCCTCAAGGTCATATTCTCCGGTCTCTTCAATTTCCGACCTTTCTATTCTCACATGGTCTATTTTTAATTTGTTCTCTGCTATTAATTTATCTAAATCAAATCCTAACGATTTTACATTTTGAGTTAAATCATCTTTTGACTCTTCAAAGGTCATAAATACTCCCGGCTCGTCGTAATCTGTAATCCCTTTAATAAGAAATTGCATGGCAAAAAGCGTTTTGCCACAACCTGCACTTCCACAAATAAGGGTCGGACGACCAGTAGGTAAGCCACCTTCTGAAATCTCATCAAGCCCACTGATACCAGTCGGCGTTTTTGGAAAGACATTTTTTTGCTGCAGTCCCATTGATACTATTAAAATAATTTATGTGATAGAATTATTTTGCTTTAAACATAAAAATAAAAACCAATCCGGGAGCAGGTAATAATCGAATCTCGATGATTCTTTATATTTTATGTCAATTACAAATAGTAGATGTATATCATATTAGCAGTCTTACTTACAATAGTTTGCTTACTTGTGGATCTGGTATAATATCACTATAACTAATAATAGTAAAAAATGTTAGAAATGTTTTAAAAAACCTTCCGGTTCTACTTTTTGAACCGATTATATCAACAAATCTACATTTCATATACGCATAGGTGCTTTCACAGGTTTTAATGAAGCATACTTCCATTTAACGGATCATTACTTTAGAGTACTGTAAAGACAGATGCAATAGAAAATA
>CALRLN020000202.1:0-9031 GCA_943368675.1 Chitinophaga pinensis
GTAAAACTATCCATGATTGGGCGATTTGCCCTTTGGCAATGAGATTATTTCACGTTTGCTTTCACTTGCTCCGTAAATTCTTTGGCTGGTTTAAAGCCAGGAACAGAGTGTGCAGGAACGGTAACCGTAGTTTTAGCAGAAATGTTACGAGCCTTTTTAGCAGCTCTTTGTTTGTTTACAAAACTTCCGAAACCTCTAACATAGACTGCATCGCCTTGCGCCAATGTGTCTTTCACGGTGTTAAAAAATGCCTCAAGTGTAGATGATACACTTGCTTTGTCCACGCCAGTCTTGTCGGCAATAGCTGAAATTACTTCTGCTTTAGTCACGATCGTAACGTTTTTTTTTAGTTATATTATTGATTTTGCCAAGAGAGATATTGAATTGAAAGGGTGTAAAAAAAAGTAATTCAAAAGCACTCAGTTTTATTAATTCAACATACCCAAACTCTTTGGTTTTTTTTTGGGTTTGCAAAGATATGGCTTTTAAAAACACTTTGCCAAAAAGATTTTAATATTTTTTTTCATAATTACTTAATAATTAATGAGTTATGTATTTTTTAATGGCGAATTAATGTTTTTGGAAAAGAAAGGATAAGCGAATATTAAGAAAACTTCGATAAAAATTGGAAAGAAGAACGTTTTCCGAGGTACTTCAAAACTGGTATCAGCGGAATAAAAGAGATTTACCCTGGAGAAATACTAAAGACCCATACATGATCTGGTTGTCGGAAGTGATTCTGCAACAGACACGGGTGGTGCAGGGATTGCCTTATTACAATAAATTTGTTGAGAAATACCCGACGGTTGTTGATCTGGCCCATGCAGACGAAAACGATGTGCTGCGTTTGTGGCAGGGGTTGGGCTATTATTCGAGAGCCAGAAATATGCACCAGACGGCTAAAATCATTGCTGATGATTTGAATGGGAGGTTTCCGGAAACTTATGCAGGATTGCTGAAATTAAAAGGTATAGGTCCATATACTGCTGCTGCGATAGCTTCGTTTGCCTTTGACGAAAAGGTGGCGGTAGTAGATGGCAATGTTTATAGAGTGCTTGCCAGGTTGTTTGCTATAGAAACGGATATATTGAGCCATGAAGCCAAAAAAGTATTTGGTGATCTGGCTAATGAACTCATATCCGCTGAATCTCCGGGGATACATAATCAGGCGATGATGGAGTTTGGTGCTATCTATTGCACGCCGGCGAATCCTGAATGCATGTTTTGTGTGTTTCATTATGATTGTGAAGCCAACGCCAAAGGTAAACAGGCTGTTTTGCCTGTGAAATCTAAAAAGGTGAAAGTCAGAAAAAGGTATTTTAATTATTTTGTGATTGAGCAATCGGGCAGGTTATTGCTATCGAAACGGGGAGCGAAAGATATTTGGGAAGGGCTTTATGATTTTTATCTGGTAGAAAGTAATGACAAGCTGCTGGAGATGGAAGAAACAGACAACGATTTTCTGCTGGATATTTTCCCTGATTCAACAATTAAGGATATATCAGAAATGTATAAGCATGTGCTGACTCACCAGAGTATTGAGGCGAGGTTCTGGCATGTGGTGCTTAATGAAGATAAGGGTTTACAAATACCTCTGGATTATGAGTTCTATTCATGGCAGGAGGTTGAGAACTTACCGAAACCTATATTGATTGAGAAGTATTTAAAAAAGCACCATAGGGAGTTTTAGATTTCTATTTTACCACGGAGTGACGCACAGTGGCCGTGCGAATTTAACAACGTGATAACCCGTGGGTTTAAGTTTTATAAAGAATCATCCTTATTCAGATTACTATGCCTTGCGCCGTAGGCAAAATAGATAATAATACCTATAATACTCCATACCAGTAGCCTCAGCCAGGTTGATTTGTCTAAGCTGAACATCAGTAAAACATTGAATATAATTCCGAGAGAGGCTATAAGCGTGAGGTACCTGAGCCGGAATGGTCTGTGTAAATCCGGTTGTTTTTTTCTCAGAATCAATACTGCGGCACAAATCATGGCAAAGGCAAACAGCGTGCCTATCCTTGTCATTTTAGACGCTTTTTCGATAGGGGTAAGGGCAGCGACAATAGAAGCAATGGCTCCGACAAGGATGGTGCTTTTCTAGGGTGTTTTGTAAACAGGGTGAATGGCTGCAAAGTATGCGGGAGGGAGCAGGCCGTCTTTGGCCATGTTCAGAAAGATTCTTGTTTGCGACAGAAGCATCACTAACATAACTGATATTAAGCCGATTACCGCTGCAATGATAATAAGCCCTGATGCCCAGTTAAGGCCTACTTCACTGAACGCAGAAGCAACAGGTGCGCCTAGATCAAGGGTTTTATAACTGACCATACCTGTGAGAACCAATGATACAAGCATATAAAGAATGGTACAGCATATCAGCGAAACAATAATAGCAAAGGGTATGTCTTTGGTTGGATTCACGGCTTCCTGCGCTTGTGTAGAAACTGCATCAAAACCGATAAAAGCAAAAAAAACGATACCTGCTGCCGTTACAAGACCCGAAATCCCATAATGTGAATCGCCATTCGTATCAATTACGTGTTCAGGAATAAACGGCTGCCAGTTGGAGGTTTTTATATAAAATGCTCCAACGACGATGACAAACAAAACAGCCGATACTTTGATACCTACTATAATATTATTGGTTTTGGCAGATTCTTTTATGCCTTTTACCAGTATATAGGTCACTACCCAGACTATTAAAGCCGCAGGCAGATTAATGGAGAATGCAGGCGCATTCAGCCCTGCTGCCATGGCTTCTTCGCGGGCTGTGATGGGGTCATTTAAGAGCCAGGCGGGTATTCCGGTTATATTGAAAAGATGAAGAAGTTTTACAAAATATTTCGACCAGCTTACTGCTACTGTGGTAGCCCCCATCAGGTATTCAAGTATAAGATTCCAGCCTATGAACCAGGCAAAAAACTCTCCGATTGTGCCATAGGAGTAAGCATAGGCCGAGCCGGATACGGGCAGAATACTGGCAAATTCGGCATAACAGAGGGCGGCAAATAAACAGCCTACACCCGCCAATGCGAATGAAACGGCTAAGGCAGGGCCTGCATAGAGATTGGCGGCTACGCCTGTAAGCACAAAAATGCCACCACCGATAACGGCTCCTACACCGATGGCTGTTAATTCCCATTTGCCGAGTACTCTTTTTAGTTCGCTGCCTTGCAGGTCTTGTTTATACGCACTGAGCGGTTTTTTTCTGAAATATTTTTTTAGGGACATAGAACGGTTGATTGTTAGGGTTTATTTATCCGGCTTAAATCAGATTTTAGCTTTGTTAACTCTCCGAGTAACCGGGTTTCTTTGACTAAATGTGATTTACCAATCGCTTCGGCCATTTTTACGATGGCAAAATTGAGGGTTTCTATTTCGGTGGGTCTTTTATTAATGATGTCCTGATATGATGATATTAACTGGCCGTCGGAGAGTTTGCTTATTATCAGAAGGCCATCAAGTACTTCCTGCCGTGAAAGGTCTATTTTGCAGGCATTGGCTATCAGGATACACTCGTCAATTATTCTTCCTGCGATGTTTAGTACATTGGCATCTCTGTGAAATATGCCATTATCAGTTTCAATTAAAGGGCAGATAGAATTGAAAACACAATTGGTGATGGCTTTTCGCCAGATAGTTTTCTGAATATTTTCTTCTGCCTGAAACGGGAAAATCCTGGTATTGAGGCTGTACACAATTTCAGCTAGTTCGTATCCTTCACCCTTAATAATACCAATCTGAGAAGGCGAAACAGGTTTGAAATTGACTTTATTGGCCTCTGTTAGCTGACTGGTGGCAAAAAGTACGCATCGGTAAATTTTCGGGAAGTGGTCTTCAATAAAAATATCTTCTACACCCAGGCCATTTTGCAGGAGTACTATGGGTGAGTTGCCTGCTTTGTCTTTCAATGTCTCACTCATCTGCTTGTTGCCATAAGACTTATTGGTAAGGACAATAATCCCTTTCAGTTCGGGGAGGTGATTGAGGGAGGATACTCGTATTTTAGCTGAAATTTCACTTTTATCAGGCAAAAACAGGCTGATGTTTTCTTCGTGGTCTGTTATGTCTGCTACGCTGGCTCTTAATAATATTACGTTTCGACTGGCAGCTTTTAATACAACCGCGAGCGCTTTTCCGATAGCACCCGCACCTACTATATAAATTGTTTTCTGATTTTCCACTCGCTTATGGTCTGGTTTTACTGTATTTTTTGACTGGGCAAAATTCTATAATAGAACTTTACCATAACAGATGCAGTTTTATTATTTTTGAGCATAGCAGATTATGAAAGATATTTGATTGAATAAGTATGCTGATAATAAATTAAGTGGCTCCACACCGCTGACGATTTGAATTTGGCTTAAGCCAATAGGATGAAGCAATTTATTTTACCTCCAGCTGAAGCAGGAGGCAATTGAAAAATTGTAGATACAAGAGGCATTTTAATCAATAGCCCGTGTGGCGGCCGCCCATTTTGGAATGGAGTAAAATGAAAAAGAATATACCTGATTGGCCAAATGATAATTCAGATTTGGCAGTGCATAGTCCAATAAGGTCAATAGGATGAAGCAATTTATTTTACCTCCAGTTGATTTTTAATATTTAGCCATTTCATACAAATGAAAGACAAAAGAGCCAATAAAGACTTTGCATACGAGAGAATTGCCACAGCAATTGAGCAACAGATTTTAAAGGGGATTCTGAAAGTAGGGGAGAAAATACCTTCTTTGCGCACTATTTGCAGAGAATATGGTGTGAGCCAGAGTACTGTGTTGCAAGCCTATTATCTTTTGGAAAGTAAAGCTTTAATTGAGGCGAGACCTAAGTCGGGCTATTTTGTTTGTAATTCGCCTAAAAAAATTTTAGAAGTGCCTGTGATCAGCAATCCGCAAGACCATGTTTTTGAAGGTAGTATTGATGCGCTTGTGGCCAGAGTTTATAATAATGTTGGGGCAAATGAGCAGAATGTGCCTCTTTCTTTAGGTATACCTGCCAATGAATTATTGCCGATTGCCAGGCTGAACAAAAGTCTGGTACAGGCCATGCGCCAGCTAAATGGTAGTGGCACAGCGATGGAATATCCGCAGGGTAATGAAAAATTACGCAAGCAGATTGCGAGATGGTCTATTGCGATGGAGGCGAATCTGGATGCTGATAATATTATTACCACCAATGGTTGCCTGAATGCTATTTCTTATTGTCTGATGGTGCTCACAGAGCCCGGAGATGCGATTATACTTGAAAGCCCTGTTTCTTTTGGAATGATACAGGTGGCGCAAAGCCTGAAACTGACCACTATTGAAATGCCGTGCCACCCGGAATCGGGAATAGAACTGGATGCACTGGAAGAAACACTGCAAAAAAGAAAAGTAAAACTGATTTTGCTGATCAGTAATTTCAGTAACCCGCTGGGTAGTTGTATGCCTGACGAAAACAAAAGGGTATTGGTAGAATTGATAGAAAAATATAATGTGCCGTTGATTGAAAACGATATTAATGGAGATGTGTATTTTGGTACTCAAAGGCCTAAATCCTGCAAAACTTTTGATAAAGCCGGATTGGTGCTGTGGTGTGGCTCGGTTTCGAAGAGTCTGGCTCCGGGCTATAGAGTCGGCTGGGTAGAACCGGGAAGATTTAAGGAACAGGTATTAAAAATGAAACTTTATCATGCTATTTCGTCAACTGCTATAACTCAGGAGACTACTGCTATTTTTCTGGAAAATGGCAGATATGAGACCCATTTACGCAAGCTGAGAAATACACTGCACTTTAATTATCTGCAATATATTCAGGCCATTAATGAGTTTTTTCCTGAAGGTACCAAAGCCAGCAGACCGAAAGGAGGTTTTGTGCTATGGCTTGAACTGGACGAAAGAATAGATACTTTTGATTTATATGAGCAGGCCCTTAAACAGAAAATAAGTATTGCTCCCGGCAAGATGTTTACGATGAGGAACCAATATAATAATTGCCTGCGGCTGAATTTCGGGCTTAACTGGAATGAACAGACGCGTGAGTCTTTGAAGACGCTTGGGGAGCTTGCTAAAGGTTTACTGCATAAATAAGAGAAAGATAAGGGTCTATAATACAAGAAAAATCGGCAATTATGAGTCATTAAAAATGCACCCTTTTCTCTATTTTAAATAAAATAGAGAAACCCCTGAACTGCTCAGAGAAATTGCGATAAAAAACCCCTCAAACGCACGGATTATTTATAAATTCGTTGTGAAATTCCAACTTTTTCTTCGTAAATTTGTTAATAATCAAAACGACAATATTTCAAACAACATACAAAAAATGGCTGGTGTAAACAAGGTTATTTTATTAGGAAGATTGGGGCAAGACCCTGAGGTCCGCACACTTCCGAGTGGTGGTAAAGTTGTCAACTTTAGTCTTGCCACTTCTGAGAATTATACAAATAAAAGTGGTGAGAAAGTAGAGCAAACAGAGTGGCATCGGGTTGAGCTATGGGATAATCTGGCAAATATTGCAGAGCAATACCTGAAGAAAGGTGATATGGCCTATGTTGAGGGCAAGATACGTACTGAAAAATGGACTGATCAGAATGGTCAGGAAAGATATACACAGAAAATCAGAGGAAATACGATGCAGCTTGTAGGAGGCAGAGGCAGTGGACATTCAGTAGAAGAGAATGATTCGTCGTCTTCTTATGGCAATAGCGGTTATGCGCCTAAATCTGCTCCTGTGCCAACACCACCGCCTATTGAAATGGCCGGAAATGGAGGTGATGATTTACCGTTTTAAAAGAATATCAGGTTTTATAAAGGCGCAGGGGTTCAGGATTCTGAGCCCCTGCGCTGTTTTATACGGATTAATTATTTTTTTGCCACGATGTACACAAAAACAAAAGGTTACACGATTCTTTTATTTTTGTGGATATTATGTAATTGTAGGGGTTCAAAATTTTGAACCCCTACATGGCCAATAAAACATTCAAAACCTCAATAGTATTCTGGATTATAGTTTTATACCTTTTCTATTTTTTCTTTCAATTGCAGCATCTCGTCTCTGAACCTGGCTGCTTCAAGGAAATCGAGTTCTTTGGCTGCTCGTTCCATCTTCCGCTGGGTTTCTTCTAATAATTTCTGCAACTGGCCTTTATTCATATATCCAACTACCGGGTCGGCAGCTATGCTGACTTCCTGCGGCTCAAGATAATAAGTTTTGGTACTTGCTTTACTATCGGCAATAGAGGTTTGTTCCATAATAGCCTCTCTGCTTTTGAAGATAGTTTTCGGTACTATGCCATTGGCTTCGTTATAGGCCATCTGAATAGCCCGGCGGCGATTAGTTTCTTCTATTGCTTTTGCCATTGAGCCAGTCATGGTATCGGCATACATCAAAACCTTTCCATTTTCGTTACGGGCGGCACGTCCGATGGTCTGAATCAGGGAGCGGATGTCTCTCAGGAAGCCTTCTTTGTCGGCATCCATGATAGCAACCATTGATACCTCAGGTAAATCAAGTCCTTCTCTCAATAAGTTAACACCTACCAGTACATCAAATACCCCTAGCCGCAATTCACGAAGAATTTCTACACGTTCAAATGTTTTTACCTCAGAGTGTATGTAACGGCATTTAATACCTACTTTATCCAGATACTTGCTTAACTCTTCTGCCATTCTCTTGGTAAGTGTGGTCACCAGCACCCGTTCGTGCCGGTCTACCCTGATATGGATTTCTTCGAGTAAATCATCAATCTGATTAATGCTTGGTCTTACCTCAATTTCGGGGTCAAGTAATCCTGTAGGGCGGATAATCTGTTCTACTATTACCCCATCTGCTTTTCTGATTTCATAATCGGCAGGCGTGGCACTTACAAAAATCGTTTGCCCGATTAGTTCTTCAAATTCCTGAAATTTCAAAGGGCGGTTATCCATAGCAGAGGGTAAGCGGAAACCGTATTCAACCAGCGATTCCTTCCGTGAGCGGTCACCTCCCCACATGGCCCGTATCTGAGGCATTGAGGCATGGCTTTCGTCAACAACCATCAAAAAGTCTTCGGGGAAATAATCCAGTAGACAGAAAGGCCGCTGGCCGGGCTGACGTCTGTCAAAATACCTTGAGTAGTTTTCAATACCTGAGCAATAGCCCAGTTCACGCATCATTTCCAGGTCAAATTCTGTTCGCTCCTGTATGCGCTGGGCTTCCATTACCCGGCCGTCAGATTCAAAGTATTTGATTTGACGCACCAGCTCGTCCTGAATTTCATGAATTGCATTATGCATTACGTCTCTTCCGGTAACGAATAAATTGGCCGGGAAAATAGCTATCTGCTTTTCAGAAGATAGTTTTTTACCACTATTGGGATCAATTTTCTGAATTTCTTCTATTTCGTCACCAAAAAAGATAAAACGATAAGCAAAGTCGGCATAGCTTGGGTATAAATCAACGGTATCGCCTTTTACCCTGAAGTTGCCACGTGTAAATTCGGCCTCGGTGCGTGAATAAAGTATTTCTACCAACCGATAAAGAAACTGATTCCGGCTAACGGATTCGCCTACTTTTACCGGAATGATGCTCTGCTTCATTTCATGTGGGTTTCCGGCACCATATATACAGGAAACAGAGGCGATAACGATTACATCACGCCTGCCTGACATTAAAGAAGAAACAGCCGAAAGCCTTAGCTTATCAATTTCTTCATTAATCATCAGGTCTTTTTCGATATATGTATTGGTGGTGGCAATGTATGCCTCCGGTTGGTAGTAATCGTAATAACTGATAAAGTACTCTACGGCATTTTCCGGAAAAAACTGCTTGAACTCGCCATATAACTGGGCTGCCAGCGTTTTATTGTGGCTTAGTATCAATACGGGGCGGTCAAGTTGTGCGATAGCGTTGGCAACAGTAAAGGTTTTGCCCGAACCAGTAACACCCAGCAAAACCTGGGCTTCTTCTCCATTTTTTATTCCTTCTACCAGTTTCTGAATAGCCTGAGGTTGATCGCCGGTAGGTTTGTAGTTTGAGGTCAGCTTGTATTGCATAAGGTAAGAAT
>CALRLN020000203.1:0-9014 GCA_943368675.1 Chitinophaga pinensis
CAACAAACCATTTGATTTTTAGTGGATTTGTTATAACAAAGTTTGTTTATAAGAGTATAGTCTATATACTCTATCCAACAGTATATAAGTATGAAAGAGAAAATTGCAAAAAAGATTGATGTATTTAACAAAAAGGCAGGTTTTGAGTATTTCTTTCTGGAGAAATATGATGCGGGAATGGTTTTGACAGGGACAGAGATTAAGTCGATAAGAATGAATAAATTCAATATGACTGATGCCTATTGTTATTTTGTGGATGGTGAATTGTTTGTCAAGAATCTGAATATATCTAAGTATGACCAGGGCACACATTATAATCATGAGCCACTGCGTGACAGAAAGTTATTATTGAAAAAACGGGAGTTGAAACGCCTGGATAATAAACTCACTGACAAAGGATTAACGATAATACCGACACGCCTGTTTATTAACGATGGAGGGTTAGCCAAACTGGAAATTGCTTTGGCTAAGGGTAAAAAGCTCTATGATAAGCGTGATACTATTAAGGAAAGAGATGTATCCCGCGAAAGGATGCGAGAAGAATAGCTCGCAAAGCAAATATTGATACTAAGCACAAAACATATAAGGAGAATGCGCCCTAACCGATTGAAACAACTCTGGAAAGAAGATAAAACTGTAGTAAACGCCTGGGTTACGATTCCCTCATCATGGACAGCCGAAGTGGTGGCTCATTCAGGGTTTGATGCCATGACTATTGATGCACAGCATGGTCTGGCAAGTGACCACATGACGATTCTGACCATGTTACAGGCTATTTCTACGACGAATACCGTTCCGTTGGTAAGAGTTCAATGGAACGAGCCTGCAACTCATATGAAAATGCTCGACATGGGTGCGTATGGGATTATCTGCCCTATGATTAATACCCGTGAGGAATCAGAAAATTTTGTAGGCGCATGTCGGTATGTACCAGATGGTTATCGTAGTTTCGGACCCGTAAGAGCAAGTGTGTATGGCGGTGAAGGCTACTTTGAGAAATCGACAGAAGAAATTGTAACGATGTCGATGATTGAAACGGCTGAAGGCTTGAAAAATGTTGAGGATATTGCCAAAACTCCTACCATGACGGGCTTATATATTGGCCCCTGGGATCTGAGTATCTCAATGAGGCGCCCCAATCAGGGTGATTTTGAAGATACAGAGTTATTAAAAGCTTTTGAAAAAGTATTGAATGCCTGCGCAAAGAATAACCTGATTGCCGGAATTCAATGTCCTTCTCCGGAAGTAGCCGTCAGAATGTCAGAAATGGGTTTCAGATTTGTAACCGCTGCCAATGATACTACTTTACTTAAACAAGGGGCAGTTGATTGCATTAAGAAATTCTATCATAAAGAAACAAGCGAGTCTAAGAATGTAAGCAATCCTTATGCTTAAAATGAGATAATGCTGATAAATAAGAGAGGCTATGAACCTCTCTTATTTATTTTGAATAAAAGCTATCAAATCCGCCATTTCTTTTACACTAATGGCGTTTTCCAGACCATTAGGCATAATAGAGGTTTCTGATTTTACCATTCTGGCTACATCTTTTTTCTGAATCACGCTTTCTTTTCCTCCTACTTCTCTAAGGGTCAACACATTGGCGTTTTCCTGCAATATCAATCCTCCCATTGTAGTATTATTCTTAAAGGTCAGTGTCCAGAAATCATATTTATCTGCAATAGAATTATTCGGGTTAATAATTTCTGTCAGAATTGAATTGGAGTTCCGGCTTCTCAGGGTCGAAAGGTTCGGGCCAAAGTTTATTCCTTTTACCCCGTCAATCTGATGGCAGGTGGCGCAGTTTTTCTCAAACACCTTTTTTCCGTTTGCCTGTAGGCCCTTCATATCCAGGGCTTTCAGATATGTCTGTAAAACCGCCTTTCGGTCTTCATTTACAGCCAGTACCTTACGTGCATAGGCGCGAATACCGGTTTCTTCGTAATTCATCAGGTCAACCATCTGCCGCCATCCTATTGCCGACTTATCAATTCTCTTTTCTTCAAGGGCTGCCAACAATAAAGGAATTCTATCGGGTTTAGCCATAAGCAATTCTACTACTCTCTGCTGAATAGGTGCAGAAAAACTCTTGAATTCTTTCAATAGAAAAGCAAAGGTAGATTTATCGCCAATTTTGCTTAATGTCTTTAAAACGCTTGCCTGTACTATTTCCGGCTCTTTCAGCGTCAGTATCTGTAAAAAATCTTTCTTATAGGCATTGGCATTTGCTATTGAAAGCAATTTTACAGCATCGGCACGCAGCTTTTCATCCTGGCTTCTATCACCTAATATTTGTCTGGCTTCTTTGATTTTTCCTATACTATTACCACTCTTGGGTAAGCCTGTCACTTCTAATAAATCTAAACAGGCAGTTCTGAATTCCGGTGAACTTCTGGCTGAAAAAGCGAATAGCAAGCGGTCTTTATCTGTGTCGGCCAGAGGAACTGTAATACCTTTATAATGCCAGAGTTTAGAGATACCGCCTAAAGTAGCAGCTTTCCACCAATCGTCGTTAGTGTTCTCGCCTGTTGTGCTTATGTAAGAAAAAATAGCAGCAAACACTTCTTTATTGCCACTATTGGCAATTGTAGCGCCAATATTAGAGAAGAACTCTGCTGTTGCATCTGCTTTCTCTTTGGTCAACTCTTTTACGGCAAAATCAAATACCTGGTTCTCTTTGCCTGCAAATGAAGCCAGACAGGCTATTCCTATCCATTTATCATGAAAATCTCTTTTCAGAATAGCCAGCCGCGCTTTCTCTGATTCAGGCGTTTTTATAAACCCAAGCGTATTCAATAATTGAAATCTTACCTTGGTATTACCGTCGTTCTGCAAACTAACCAAATCTTTTTTCAGCTTTTCGGCATCCGACTTAGCAGGAGACTGATTGATATAATTTTCGGCTACTCTGATTCCATTTTCTCTTACGCCCGCTTCTTCATCACGAAATGCCTGAATAATATCCTGAATCTCAATACTTTTTAGTCCGTCTAATAACCACAAAGAATGAATTTTTGCTTCTGGCAATGTGCTTTTACTGATAATATCTCTTAAATCATTACTGATGCCTTTAGCCTGACGTTCCAATAGCAATCTCTGTGCTGTGCGCCGATACCAGATATTTTCGTTTTCCAGTAGTTTTACTAATTCAGCATCCGATTTTTTTGATAAGTTGAGTTTACCAAGCCAGTCCATTGGCAGACCTTTTTCTGGTACAACCCTATATATTCTGCCTTTATCAGTCCCATTATATAAGGCACCGGATTTATTGATTTCATCTGACATCCATTCAGGATGCTCAATAATCTGGCGGTAATAATCAATTATATACAAGGCTCCATCAGGCCCTATGTAAAAATTCACCGGACGGAACCAATCATCTTTTGAAGCCAGAAACTCTGATTTTTCATTCAGTCGGCTGGCTGTAAAACTTGCTCCGGCTTGTTTAATCACATCTGCATGCACAAGGTTATGTACAGGTTCGCCTACAAATGTTACATCTCTGAATTTATCGCCAAAAGCTCCGCCCAGATACCAAGTAACACCGCAGGAAGAAGTAATTACCCCCACATCAGTTAATAACTGGTGATTAGGATTTTCCGTAATCGGATAAATCTCCGCCGCATTGCCGTGGTCTGAAATATCCTGACTGGCATTAGAAAGTAACAGATTCGGATTATTTTTGAGGTATGGGTTGGCTAACACTTCATGAAAGAGGTGGTCAGCATTGCTCGTATATAAATGATGCCCCCAGGCGTCCATCGTATGCCCAAACTGTGTTTCGCCTGATACTTCTTCCACCTGATAGCTGTCAGGTTTAAATCTTACCGCACGGCCATTGGCATTTTTGCCGAGTGTTTGTCCATCTGGTTTATCCGGGAAATAGATATTCTGACCCTCATCGCCAAATTCTTTTTTGTATACAAAGGGCGTAACGATGGCTTCATGCCCTAAGTAAATCCAGTTATCCAGTTCAAAACGAGGGGTGTTCAAATTGTGCTGAGGATTGGAGAGAGCAAAGCCCGTCAACATTACCTTTCTTATATCTGCCTTGCCATCATTGTTGGTATCTTCCAGATAAATGACATCCGGGGTATCGGTAATGATAATACCTTTTTTCCACCGCATAATGCCTGTAGGTAACCTTAAGCTATCCGCAAATACAGTGCTTGTATCCGGTAGCCCATCGTTATTGGTATCTTTTAATAACTTTACTTTTCCGGTTCTTGTTAAATCCAGCGGATAACCGTGCATTTCAACTACATACATATTTCCGTCTTCATCAACCTCCATGGCTACCGGGTCGGCGATCAATGGTTCTGCTGCTACCAGTTCTACCTTGAATCCGTCCATGACAGTCAGAGAAGCCAAAGCCTTCTGGTGTTCAGGCGAAAGTACCTTTTGTGTTTTTTGCTGACAAGAAAAAAGCAGGAATAGCGAAATCAGGGAAATGTAACGCATAGAAGAAATATTCAGAGTATTAGAGTCTGTTGGTAAATTAGTAAAAAATAAGAGCAAATACTTGCCAATAAGCAATTAAAATTCCTGGAACAACAATTTTGCCCGGAAGTAGCACCAAATGCACCTCAGGCAACTCTCCTGCTTATTTTTTTATATACTAAAGAACATAAAAAAAGGGCTATCTAAAGCCCTTTAAAAAGTAAAATACTCGGCAAAAATGCTTAATTCTTCAGGTATAATCTCCTCAAAGCCCCTGCTACAAAACTAAAAACCAGAGACATAGCCACTGCTATGTGGGAGGTAAACATTGCCAGGTCTTCACTCACAGGTTTGATAGGCTTGATATAATAAAAACTTATCACAATAGAACCTTGTATCAAGGCAAGTATCCATCCTCTGCGAGGTTCTAAAAAGCCGATTAAGAAACTTGCAAGTGCTATAATCGACATTGCTAGATACCCGTTTTCAGTATGAAAATTGGTATAGACAATTAAAGAGCCGGTTACTATGGTTATCAGTATATTTCTTACTAAAAGTAAATAGGGGTTACTTATTCTGCCCGTCATTTGAGTAAATTTTAAATTTAGAACAAATGTACTAATTTTTGGACACTGAACAAAAATAAAATCAAAAAAACGTCTTATTCAGCTATGGCACCCGGCAAAAGGCTACATTCACAGTAATTTCTACCAAATTCACAGTAGGCCCAAGACTCTTAAAAATTAGCTATATCTTTGAAACATAACAATAATGCTATGAACAAGGCACGCTTATTTTTCTCTTTTCTCATACATATTTCACCCTCAGTTTATGCCCAGATTAACTGGGGTGATTATTCTCAGAGTTTTCAGAGTGGAGCACTGGACAATCCTGAAACCGTAGCATTAATTCTGGCTATACCTAAAGAGAATAATTCCTTTTGGTCAAGTCATGGCAATAGTAGCCGTTTTGAAGAATTTGCAAAGTATAATTCTTTCAAAGATCTGCGTCTTAATAATACCATTGCCCGCACAACCTTTGATACAGCCAGAGCACAGTTTTTCTTACATGGGGTCAATATAAAAAATGCTTATGCTTACCAGTTTAGAGTTATAGAATACCCCAGTCAAAAGGTAATTGTTCCTTGGCAAGCTATTACCAGGTTTACAGACTCTACTGTAATAAAAGACTCTGGTCTACCCCAGATGGCTTATTTGGGAGGGTATAAGGCTCCTTTGGGCAGCATGCTGGTTATGGATGTCCGTAAACAGGGAAGTCGGCCCATTGTGACAAGCAGCTTAGTAGCCTGGGAATCGATTCGCCCAAAAATAACAAAAATTTATACTTCTGATAATCTTGATATTTTTCTGCAAAAGCTACAATATCCGTGGGCCAGGACCAGAACTGACAATTCTAAATACTCTCTTGATAATCTCAATTTACCTGTTACCAATACGAATTTAGTCTATGTGTTAAATGCCGACATTTACTCAAAAAGTCAGGTTCAATACCAATTGCTTCGTGATAATGAAATAATAAGAGCCTGGGGTGATAATGAATATGATAATAGCTTCATCTGGCTGAGAGATTTTTCGCCGGGCAACTATCAAATTCAGATTCGTTATACCGCACAGCCTCAACATATAACCGAATATGGCTTCGTGGTTGAACCAAACTGGTATCAGACCTTTTGGTTCAAAATTATGCTTACAGTTGCAGGCGTAATTTTGATTGCTCTTTTCTTGTTCATCTTTTTATTGATTCGCCAGCGAAACAAAACACATCAGGAAACTGCAAAAAAACAAAAACTGCATTTAGAACTTCAAGCGATTTATGCGCAGCTTAATCCTCATTTTGTATTCAATGCGCTTAACTCCATTCAGGGGTTAATTAACCAACAGGATATAAAAGGAGCAAACGAATACCTGTCAGATTTTTCCCGGTTAATGAGGGAATCATTAACCAACGGAAGCAAAGATGAAATTCCGCTATGGCAGGAACTACAAATGATGGAAACTTATCTGCGACTTGAACAACTCCGTTTTGGGTTTCGCTATACTATACAAGTAGATGAACAACTTGATTTGTACAGTAATAATCTGCCTTCATTATTATGGCAGCCCTTACTCGAAAATGCCGTTAAGCACGGCGTAGCGCCCTTACAGCAGACGGGCCAGATTATAATCCGGGTACAAAAGGTAGATACAGATATAGTTATCAGCATTACTGACAACGGCCATGGGATAACAATACCTGAGACTAGTGATGGTTTTGGCTTGAAACTAACCCGCAACCGTATTCGCCTGTTAAATGACCTGAACCCTGAACAACCTGTTTCTCTGGTTTTCAATAATAATTCAGCGGCAGGAACCGAAGTAATACTGACCTTTACTCATTGGCTATTATGAAAGCTGTTTTGATTGATGATGAACTCAATAACCTGAATAATTTAAAGGTTTTATTGGAAACATACTGCCCACAAGTTGATGTATGCGCCGTGGCTCAGACAGCCGAACAGGGCAAGGCCGCTATATATACTTATCAGCCTGATTTGCTCTTTCTGGATATTCAGATGCCCGACCAGGACGGCTTCGCATTGCTTCGCAGCCTGACCAGATACGACTTTGAAATCATTTTTGTAACAGCATTTGATCAATATGCCATTCAAGCCATGAGATTTTCGGCAGTCGATTACCTGCTGAAACCTGTAAATATTGTTGAGTTGCAAGCGGCTGTAGCAAGAGCCTATAAACAGCGGCAGCTAAAAGTACAGAACCAACAGGTAATACATCTGATGCAATGGCTGGAAGCGCAATCGAAGAAAGAAGACCTCCAGATTGCGCTGTCAACTACTCAGGAAACCCGTTTTGTGAAGACAAACGAGATTATCCGCTGTGAGTCGTCCAACAATTACACAACGTTCTTTTTAAACGATAAAACAAAACTATTGGTAAGTAAGCCTATTTATGAGTACGACGAATTATTAAGCAATAATGGCTTTTTACGCTGCCATCAGTCGCATCTGGTCAACCAATCGTTTATCAGAAGCTGGCAAAAAGAATATGGCGATTTTTTACTACTCACCGACGGAACGCAGGTACCTATCTCCAGAGGCAAAAAAGAGCTTGTTAAAAAAACACTTCTTCTCTAAACAAAATCTGTTTTAACAGCACAAATTTCTTACAAACACATTAAACCTTAAAACTGATGAAAAAATTATCAGCTCTCTTCCTTATGCTCTTTTTGTACGTTCCCAGTATAAATGGGAAGGTATCATCCAATACTGATTCACCTGTCAGGCTTTCAGAAACCTATGAACTGGCAAACATTATTCTGGCTCTGACAGACTACGGCAAAACTGATCCCTGGGAGGTCTCACAACAATCAGCATACTATCAACAAGTAAGAGACCATTTTGATCAGTACAGTAATCATCCGCTATTAACAAAGGTCAACTACTCCCGGCAACAATGGGAGAACTATCTCAGTTTCAGAACCGATTCCTATGCTTTCTCTTTTGATGCTGCCAATCACCTTGTCAGGAAGTTCCCTCTGGTAACCAATCAGGGTTTCAACCCTTTTGAGGAAAACCTCAGCCTGATAGAAGATTTTGTCAATCTCTCAGGATTCCGGCAGTTTTATAAAGACCACATTCCTTATTATCAGGATTTATCAAAAGCCTATCTCGATTCTCAGCACTACCCTGAAATGTTCCGGTTTTTAGAGAAAGAGTTAGGCAAACATGCTGTCAGCAGTACTTATGCCATTGTTATGTCGCCGTTGGTAGGTCGAATGAACTGTCATCGCAGAGTGGCTGGAACTGACACAGATTTTATCACCTTACCCAATTTTTTATTGACAGGAAAAGCTGTAAAAGAAGCAAGTCAGGAAGAGATTGCATCCGGCACACATATGTTATTTACTGAATTAGATCATGCCTTCGTTAATCCGCTTACAGAAAAGTATCGTTCCTTAGTGAGAGCCAATTTTGACAATCAGGTATGGGATGCGGGCAGTGGTTACGAAACAGATAGCCTGGCGACTTTTAATGAGTATATGACCTGGGGAATTTATAATCTTTTTGTAGAGCAATATTTCCCGTCTGTAGCCGCTAAGGTAAGTCTGGATTGGACACTTCAGAATGAAACCCGTGGATTTTATGCCAGTGCTCTGTTTACAAAAGAACTGACGACACTCTACCATACTCGTAAACGAGGCCAAACTATCAAGGATATTTATCCGGCATTTATCAAGAGGCTTGGCTTGCTGAAAGACTCTTTAAGCAAACCTGTTATTCAGGAATGTAACCTGATCAATAAAACGATTCATGACACCACTGCTACCTTTGTCATTGAGTTTTCAGACCCTATGTATCAGGTTCCGTCATTTGAAGTAATACGGGTGATTGAGCAGAATGGTAAAACAAAAACACAACAGATTACACTTACTACTGCCAACAATGGTTTGGCGTGGTCAGATAATGGCAAAGTTGTGAGCTTTCAACTCAGACTGGTTAATGATGCGACGAACCATCTGGTATTCAATTACCCCTGGAAAACCCTTACCCCTCTCAA
>CALRLN020000204.1:0-9007 GCA_943368675.1 Chitinophaga pinensis
AAAGATTCACTGGGTGGTCAGCACCTTGCGTAAGATTGTGTAAAACTCTTACCTGCCTGCCTACTTCAAGCGCGGCCGAAACGATGGTATTATAGAAAAGCTCTCTGTCTACCACCTGCGAACATGAGAAAGTAAAAAGAATACCCCCCTTTGCTAATCGCTTGATACCTTCAATATTCAACCGCTTATATCCCTGCACAGCCTGGTGCCGTTTAGCTATACTTTTGGCATAAGCAGGCGGATCAAGTACAATCAGGTCATAAACCTGATCATTCTGTTTCAAAAAGCTCATCACATCTTCTGCATAAGCTTTATGGTTATCCACCTCGCCAAAATTGGCTGCTACATTCTGATTTACGAGTTCAATCGCTTTTTTGGAGACATCTACAGAATGAACCCAAGTAGCTCCTGCCTTTAAGGCATAAATCGAGAATCCACCCGAATAACAGAATGCATTCAAAACCTTTTTATTTTTAGCATATTGAGCCAGTAAAGATCTGTTATCCCGCTGATCAAGGAAAAAACCTGTTTTCTGTCCGGTTTCCCAATCAATCAGAAATTTATTTCCGTTTTCCATTACTGGATGCGGTAATAGATGATGGGTCATTCCTGCTGAAAACAGATAGGTATTTGTTACTGTTTTGGCGAACTCGTCAGGCAAAGTTTCAGCGCTTTTATCATAGATAGCTATTAAAGAGTCTCCATAAATCCTTTTGAGTGCTCCTACTATTTTTTCTTTCTCCTGCCACATGCCAATTGTATGTGCCTGAAAAACAATGACATTCTGATAATAATCTAATATTAGCCCCGGGAAACCATCTCCCTCTCCGTGTATTAAACGATAACACGTTGTATCATTACTGATCTGGATAATTTGTCTGAGTTCGTAAGCACCTTTGAGTTTAGCATACCAGAAATCCTCGTCTATGGTTACCTGCTTAAATGAAAAAATTTTTATGCTGATACTACCTTTATAAAAATGTCCGGTGGCTAAATAACTGCCTTTTTTGTCATATACCTCTACTACTTCTCCATCCGCAGGTTGCCCTTCGGTCCGGCCAATTGCTCCTGAGAAAACCCAAGGATGAAGTCGTTTTACTACCTGTTCTTTGCCTGCCTGTAAAAATACTTTTGTGTACATATGTGCTGTTTATTTCTTATTCTTCCTACAAAATAAGAAAATATAGAAGTCAAAGAAAACGTTTTTACGATTTTATATTTACATTTACTTTCCTTTAAGAAGAAGTTTAAAACTGAAAGTAGCCTTTGTTTCTAACCCCTTAACATTATAAAAAGTACTATGAAACTAAACCGTCGAAATTTTCTACGTAATACAGGCCTGTTAGCAGCCACACCTTTGTTAGCAAATCAATTATGGTCATGTACTCCTTCATCAAAAACAGAAGAAAAAAGTGCCGACTCAACCGCCACCTCATCAATGGTTGCTGAGCCATCAGTAAAAGAATTTGGTATACAACTATGGACGGTGAAGGAAGATCTTGTGAAAGACCCTAAAGGGGTATTAAAAGCCCTGGCAAGTTATGGATATAAACAAATTGAGAGTTTTCAGGGTGATAAAGGTGTTTTCTGGGGTATGACTGCCAAAGAGTTCAAGACTTTAATGGATGACATCGGGAGCAGCCTGATAAGCACCCATTGCAGCGAGGAGTATACCATGAAAAAAGAGAAAGAGGGCGAGTTCAGAAAATTAGTAGATGATGCGGCGAGTATTGGTATGAAATATCTTATTAACCCATTCTTAGGCGATTTAAAAAAAGAAGACGAATGGAAAAGAGCAGCCGAGGGCTTGAATCGTCAGGGAGAAATAGCTGCAAAGGCAGGCTTACGTATGGCCTATCACAATCATAATTTTGAGTTCAAAAAATTTACCAATGGTACAATGCCGCAAACTATCTTACTGGAAGGTACAGACCCTAAACTGGTAGATTTTGAAGCTGATTTATACTGGGTGGTAGCCGCAGGTGAAAACCCGGAAGAGTGGTTGACCAAATATAAAAACCGTTTCCGTCTGGTACATGTAAAAGATATGTTAGGCGACGTTAAAGTGAAAGAAATTACAGAAAAAGAAAAAGTAAAAGACCCTCTTTTCTCATTCTCAACCACCCTTGGTACTGGTAAAATTGATTTTCCGAGACTTCTGAATATAGCGAAACAAAATGGCGTAGACTATTTTATAGTAGAGCAGGAAAGATTTGACGGTACTACCCCACTTAAGGCGGCAGAAACCGATGCAGGATATATGAAAAATCTGGTTTTTGTTTAAAAGTTGAATTGTATAACAGGAAAAAGAGCCTAAATGGCTCTTTTTCCTGTTTATAATACCCTTATAAACTTCCTATCAATTCTTTTATAATAAAAGTCATGGTCGGCTCTGCCTTATAGGCGGCTTCGAGGATTTTATTAATATCTGCTTTCTTCAAAAGTTCTGGTATGCCCATATCGGTAATGACAGAAATACCAAAGACCGGGATATTCATCTGCCGGGCTACAATAACCTCAGGAACTGTACTCATACCTACTGCATCAGCACCCAGCATTCGTAGTAATCTGTATTCTGCTTTGGTTTCCAGACTTGGGCCTGCCACACTTACGTACACTCCTTTATGAATGCCCTCTAGGCCATTTTGTGTAGCAATTAACAGGGCTTTCTCAACAGTTTCAATTTCATAAGGTTCACTCATATCCGGGAAACGATCACCCATTATATTTTCTCCGGCGAGGGGGTTTTCGGGTAAGAATAAAGATATATGGTCTTCTATAATCATTAAATCGCTTTCCTTAAAAGTAGGGTTCAGCCCACCTGCAGCATTAGAGACAAATAATCTTTCAATACCCAACAGCTTCATAACCCGTACCGGAAAAGTAACCTGATGCATGGAATACCCTTCATAATAGTGGAATCGCCCCTGCATACATACTACTTTTTTACTATTAAGGGTACCAAACAATAGTTTCCCTTTATGAAATTCAACAGTATCTATCGGGAAATGCGGTATTTCACTATAATTAATAGTATAAGCCACGTCAATTTCGTCAGTTAGTTTTCCAAGGCCTGTTCCAAGAATAATTCCGTACTGAGGCACGAAATCACCAATGCGGGATTGAATAAAAGTGACTGCTTCTTCAAATGATCTGAGCATAGAAACGGCAAATGTTATTTAGACAGACAAGTTAAGAAATAAAACTAAAAAAGCACGACCCTCCGGGCCATGCTTTTTTATCTGCGAACGAGATTATATCTTACAACGCCAATGTACCTTTGCGGGCTGCATCAACCAAAGTAGCTTCCAAGCCTTTTTTGTTGATTGTACGAAGGGCTGAAGTCGAAACCTTCAATGAAACCCAAACACCTTCTGACTCTAAGAAAAATTTCTTTGTCTTAAGATTCGGGAAAAACTTACGCTTTGTTTTATTGTTAGCGTGCGATACATTGTTACCGACTTGCGTTCTTTTACCAGTGATTTGACAAACCTTTGCCATTGCCTTAATAATATTTTCTATGAAAAAATGGGAATTCCTTAAACGGGAGTGCAAAATTCGTAATTTTTTTGGAAATAAAAAAGTATGAATCACTTTTTTTTGTATCCAAACGGACAATGCCTGCAACCGCTCTTACAGCAATACCCTCTTTTTTTATGATAAATATCTGTAAAAACCATCAATCCGGCTTCCATATAGTAGTCTTCCTCTGTTAATACTAGTAAAAGTTCAGCTTCTTTTTTATCTTTTTGGGTTTTCAATTTTGAATTAATCTTTTGTTCTATTAACTTTTGTTTTCAATTAAACGTTTCCTGAATCGTATGAATCTCACTATCCGCATGGCAACTATCAATGATGTACCTTCTATTCTTGGTATTTATGCCGCAGCTTTAGATAATAATAAAGTACTTTCAACAGAAGAAGCACAAAAGATTTTTATCAGACAAAGCCAATATCCTGATTATCATGTCTTTCTGGCTGAGATGAATAATGAAGTGGTCGGTACGTTTGCGCTTTTAGTGATGGAAAATATGGCTCACATGGGTACACCATCGGCAGTAGTAGAAGATGTAGGTGTGCTACCTGGCGTACAAGGAAAAGGAATCGGAAAAAAAATGATGGAATATGCCCTGCAATATGCCAAAGAAAAAGGTTGCTATAAGATGAGCCTCTCAAGCAACCTTCGTCGTGAGCAGGCCCATCAATTTTATGAATCTCTGGGCTTCAAAAAACATGGTTTCAGTTTTCTGATGGAATTAGCTTAAACTGATATTGCGCTGTTTAAAATATGGACGGAGCACCTTTCTGTCAAATAGTGCCAGTAATACCATCAGATTTAACAGAATAGCAATCTGTGTAAAATAGCTTGTCATAAACCCATTGAAAAGCTCAAAGATCTGATCAGGCTGCTCAACAGTTGTTTCGGATGATGGTTGATAGAATATTGCTACGCCAATAGCCATTAACAATACAATTATCATCGTTCCGAAGATACCATACATAAACTTTGTACTCCAGGCTCTTTTCTTTATCAATACAACCGCTGGCATTTCGGCAGGAAGCCCCGCTAATACATTAGCCGTAAAAGCAGGTGATGGCTTTTCCAATGGCATATCTGTCAAATCTTTATGTATGGCTGCCAGTTCATTAAAATATTGCTGATAGACTACTGAGTTAGCCAATAGATGCGCGTGTTTCTGCAAGGCTTCTGCATCGGCATTGCCATCCAGAATGTCGAATATTTGATCGTCTGTTAGCATAATTATTTCATTTTTTATCCTTTCTGCACTTGCCTATATTAAACTTCTTACTTCTTCTTTCCAATATTTTTTCATTTCATCCGCCAAACGTTTTCTGGCCCGATGCAGCTTTACTTTAGCTGTATCAGCGCTGATTTGGGTAATTGCTGCAATTTCTTCAAGAGATTGTTCTTGAAGATAGAACAGCGTTATTAATAAAACATCATCGGGCTGTAATTGTTGCATGGCCTGCCTGATTGCCTGCTGACGTTCACTTTTTCTTATATCTTCGCTCGAGTCACTCAGATTACTTACCAATGATGCCTGCGATGATTCGGATATATCTTCTGTAAAGATACGATTTTTTCTTTTCTGCATCAAAGCTGCATTGAACACAATCCGGTAAAACCAGGTTGTAAATTTAGCTTCATAATTAAAAGAACCTATGCTTTTAAATACCTGCAAGAATGCGTCCTGTGCTATTTCTTCAGCATCTTCTCTGCTATTGAGAATACGATAGGCAACTGTAAAGGCATAGTCTTTATGGCGATTGATTAACTCTTTATAAGCTAACCTATCACCTGCCTGAATACGTTTCAACAGGGCTATATCTTTTTGTTCGTTGTTCACTATTCCATTCGATGCAACTTTTTAATAAACGTTACACTATATCAGAAAAAAAATCTTTTTTATCAGCCTGTAACCTCAAATTAAAGACCTGCATCCTATAGCCAAAATATTATATCAATTAAAACATAAAAAAATATGGACGCTCATCAGAAAATTGTCGCTTTATTTATTCCGATTACAGCCATTTTAGGAATTGTAGGACTATTGATTATTTTAAGAAAGTTTGAAAATGACGAAAGAATGGCAATGATAGAAAAAGGTCTTGCACTTCCACAAAAGGAAGGTACAAAAGTAAACCCGGCTTCGGCTTTGCGTTGGGGTTGCTTATTTATGGGTGTGGGTTTTGGTATTTTTATAGCAAATATAATTGAGAATGTGTCAGACAGAAATTCGGATGCGGTGTATCCGGCACTAATCATGTTTTTTGGCGGATTAGGCTTACTTATCTCTTATTACGTTCAATTAAAATTAGATGAAAGAAATAAATAGTTCAAATTACAGGTTCACGACTATCTTATTTTTTCCATTTAGCCAAGTTACCCTTTGCACCAATAGCCCAACAGTCATTTTTATAACAAGATATAGCATGGAAAGCTTCGGTATCGACGGCTTTCCATGTTTTGCCCATATCAGTAGATAAACCTGTACCAGAGGTACCCACTACTAATAAACTTTTATCAGATAATACCCAGCTTGATTCTTTTAATCCATCGGGTTTGGCGTGAGTAACGAGCGCCCAGGTTTTCCCGCTGTCGTGGGTAATAGCTACGTTATCAGATACTATTTTATCGTCTTTATAATCACCCCCCGTGGCAATGCCGTCTTTATCTGTATAAAAATGCAAACCGAAAATACCTGATGTTTCGCCCTGTTTAAATGGGGTTTCTGCTACCTGCCAGGTTTCGCCTTTATCGGTTGTATAGAAAACTCTGCTTTGTGTATTAATCCATGCCAGTTTTTTGCTTCGGGTATTTACACAGGTACCGCTGGATGCAAAAGAGGCTTCTTTCAGCTTAATGGCCGGGAGTTTTTCTTTTGGAATTCTCTGCCAGTTTTCGCCGTCTAACGTTCTTAATATAAAAGGCTTATCATCTATCGGATCACCTATAAGAATCCCCTCTTTCTCATTCCAGAAATCAAAAGAATCGAAAAAAGCACCTTTTTCTGTTGTCTGAAAAATTATTTTCCACGACTTCCCCCCATTGACAGTTTTGTAAATGCGGGCTGCACCTTTTTCGGCTTCACCTGCACTCATGGCATAGGCAACATCGGCACTTGCTCCATGTATATCTCTGAAGTCGAGCGATTCGGCTCCTTCTACTTTCAACACCTGCCAGCTGCTCCCGCCGTCAATTGTTTTCAAAACTGTACCTTTTGTTCCACCGGCCCACACTACCTTATTGTTAACTGCCTTAATTGAACGGAAAGAGGCGTCTGTTCCGGAATTTTGCTTGACCCATTGCGCCTTTGCAGTGGTTATTGATAAAATTAACAGAAGATAAAAACGTTTTTTGTTAAAAATAAACTTAATCATAGTAATCATTCAGAATAGTGGTATATTTTTGTACGATGAACCGACGAATGTACATATTTCTTTCTACTCTTTTCTTTTTTTGTATTAGCTTTTTTGCTTTCGCGCAGGAAGAAGTCAATATTGAGTTTGGGAAAAAAAACCTGCTGATTGATGAGAATCTTATCATAGAAGTGATTATTAAAGGCAGTGATAAGTCTGCCGTTAGTGCTTTTCCGGAAATCTCAGGATTTACCAAAGCCGACAGAAAAATAACTCATGCCAAAGGGCAATCACATACCATCATTCAAAACTATACCCCTATTAAAGAAGGTACATTCCGTATTGCTTCTTTTGAACTGACTGTGAACGGTAAAATCTATGAGTCTGATCCTATCACGATCGTTGTTACGGCGCCTAAATACGATGAGGACGAAGGTAATGAAGTAATCAGCCCCGAAAACATAAAAGAGAATGCGTTTCTTACCATAAATATTGATAAAAGCAAAGTATATGTCGGAGAAGGATTCAGGGTTTCGCTGGCCTTTTATATAGCTGAAACCAATACAATGCAGATGTCATTTCCGGATGATTTAAATGCGCAGGTGGATGCCATTGCAAAAAAAATCAAATCTCCGGATTGTCTTGAAGAGCGGATAAATATTACCAATATTGTGGAAGAACACCGTGCGGTCAACGGAAAGAAATTTCTGGTTTATAAAATTTTTGAGGCTATTTATTTTCCACTTAACAACCAGAAGGTGAAAATTCCAGCAGTAGAACTGAGGATGGATCAAAGCCGAAAGAATAGTACACAAAAAGAATCCATCAGCTTTAGTAATAAGCCCTTTGCAGTAAATGTTCTGAATCTGCCCGAACACCCGCTGAAAGATAAAGTAGTGGCGGGTGATTTTAAATTGACTGAGCAAATTGAAACCAGAAAAATCAACACCGGAAAGAGTTTTAACTATAGTTTTAAAATAACAGGTCAAGGGAATTTTTCTACTGTTAATGTATCTTCACCTGCGAACGATAGTTTTTTTGATTTCTATCCCCCTGAGGTAAAAGAAACACACAATAATGACTTAACTATGCAGGAGAAAGAGTTCAGGTATCGGGTCGTACCTAAAGATTCAGGGCAGCAATCATTAGACAAGTATTTTTTCTGGGTATATTTTAATACCAGAATTAAATCGTATGATACGCTAAAATCAAAGCTAAAAATAAAAGTACTTGGCAAGGCAATTACAGACAAAGAATCGGATACTTCGGAAGATATATTTGCAGGCATTGATAAGCTGGATACTTCTGTCATTCAGACCAATTATCAGGAGGTTATCAAAAACATCTTAAACCTCCTGATTATATGCATGATTATGGGTTGCGTTTATCTTTTTACCTGGCGGCGAAGCGGGAAATAAGCCTATAAAGTCGGATGTTTTTTATGGAAATCGGTTGCATCCTGATAAGCTTTAGCCACTTGCAATAATTTGGCTTCTCCAAATAATTTCCCCATAAAAGTGATACTTGTCGGGCGGCCTTCTGCTCTGAATCCATTTGGTAATACCACGCACGGATGCCCGGTAAGATTGGTGAGGGTCAGGTTTCTGCCAAATGATGGTGACAGATAAACATCAATACCTTTCAGTCTGCGCTCCATTTCCTGTATTAATAATGTGCGATGACGATTAGCCTGAATATATTCTACCGCAGGGATAAATCTTGCCGAACGGAATGCATTAGGCCAGGCATTTTTGTTCTGACGCACCATCAGGTCATCCTTACCTGAACGTGTGAGTTCATCAAAAGCAGCAGCAGCTTCTACACTGAGTAAAAAACTGATGTCATTCGATGGCAAATCCCGCAATTCCAAAGGAATCAGTTCGGCGCCTAATTTCCGCAAAACCGCCAGAGTTAAAGAATCCATGCTTCTGGTTGGATATTTACGGTCAAAATCACTTTTGAGATAGGCTATCTTTACTCCTTTGAGTCCCTTCGTTCCATCGTAGTTAAAAGGGGCTTTCATGCAGGTAAAATCCTGCCCATCAACTCCTTGTATGGCATTAAACACAATCGCACAATCTTCTACGGTGCGGCATATCGGTCCTAGTTTATCCATGCTCCAACT
>CALRLN020000205.1:0-8971 GCA_943368675.1 Chitinophaga pinensis
GGTGCATTATGAAATTTTTGATGGAATCCCACTTCTCAGTAAATGGGTAAGCATTGAAAATAAATCGGATGAATCTTTTAAATTAACTCAGGTAGTGAATGAAATTCTGGCTACACCTGAAGAAGAGTCCGCAGTAGTAGGTAAACCTGAAAAAATGAAAAAGCCTCAGAAACTATACATTGAGAATAACTATGCCTATAACAATGCCATGCGCTATGAACTTTCAGACCAGGCCACGCACTGGAAGATTGACAGTTCTTATACCTCGCAGGTAAATTATAACTATGAAACGCCTTGTGTCGTAGAAGTGTATCCTACTTTAGGGGTGGGTATTGATTTAGCGCCAAACAATAGCTATAAATCTATTCGCTCTTATGAACTGCTTTTAGATAGCTACGATAGAGAACGAAACGGATTGGCTCGCCGGAAAATGTATCGTACCATTGCTCCCTGGACAACCCAGAACCCGATTTTTATGCATCTGATAAGTACCGACCCGGTCAAAGTGAAAAGCGTGATTGACCAATGTGTTGAAACGGGCTATGAAATGGTGATTCTGAGCTTTGGCAGTGGGTTGAACATGGAAGATGTTTCTGAAGCCAATATAAGAAAGTTTAAAGAACTGGCTGATTATGCCCATAGCAAAGGAATTAAATTGGGAGGCTACTCACTATTCAGCAGCCGACGCATTGATGATGAAAACGATGTGATAGACCCTGTGACAGGCCTACCTGACAAAGGTGCTTTCTTTGGGAATGCTCCTTGTTTAGCAAGTAAATGGGGAATTAACTATCTCAACAGCTTAAAGAAATTTATCAGTGAAACAGGCTTTGATTTGCTTGAGCATGATGGCCCTTACCCCGGTGATGTCTGTGCATCTACCAATCACCCCGGTCATAAAGGTTTAGACGATTCGCAATGGGTACAGATGCAAATGCAGAAAGAGTTCTATCAATGGTTGAATGCCCGTGGGGTATATATCAATGCCCCTGACTGGTATTTTCTGGATGGCTCACACAAGATTGCCTTGGGTTATCGGGAAGTGAATTTCTCTTTGTCACGAGAGCAACAGAAGATACTGAACCGACAGAATATTTTTGATGGTACCTGGGATAAAATCCCGTCGATGGGTTGGGGTTTTGTGCCATTGACCAAGTATCAGGGTGGGGGAGAAGAGGCAGTATTAGAACCTTTAAGTGAGCATCTCAGGGATTACAAACAACTGATGATGCAATACTACGGCGCAGGCGTCCAGGCTTGTTACCGTGGTCCACGATTATATGATACAGATGCTACCAAAAAGGTGGTGATAGAAACCATTGCCTGGTATAAAAAACACAGGGATATTCTGAACGCAGATATTATACATTTACGCCGACCTGACGGAAGAGACTGGGATGGTATCATGCATATAAATCCGGCTTTGGCAACCAAAGGGCTTGTGATGCTTTATAATCCGTTAAAAGATGCTATCACCCGGAAAATCAAATTGCCTCTCTACTATACCGGACTTACCAAAGAAGCGAAAGTCAGAACGGAAAACGGCGAAATAACTACTTATCAACTCAACCGGGATTATTCCATAGAACTTACGATTCAATTACCTGCAGGGGGGTATACCTGGCTGGTAATTGAATAATTATACAAAAAAACCAAAGAAAAATGAAAATCAGACATTGCTTACTTTCTCTGTTAATTATCCATGTAACTATCTTTTCCTCATCAGCACAAATAAAGGATTTTAAGGTGGTTGCCTATTATACACCATCAATCCCGCCTGAAAAGTTGCCTTTCAATTTGCTGACACATATTAATTATGCCTTTGCGATTCCTGCTAAAACAGGAGATACTTTATTACCCATCGGACAGCCCGAAAATTTGAAGAGTTTAGTAAAAATTGCGCATCAGCATAAAAAATCAGTGTTTATCTCTATCGGTGGTTGGGGCATTGGAGATGGTGGCGGAGATGATACCCGTTTCCATAAAATGGCTGAACGTGCCGAGGGCAGACATACATTTGTAAGGAACGTGATGCAGTTTGTCAGAAACTATCAGGTAGATGGCGTAGACCTAGATTGGGAGTATCCGGATGAAGACAGTCCTTCCGCCGACCATTATGTCAGCCTTGTGTCAGAACTGGCAGACTCATTGCATAAAAAAAGCAAAAAACTAACAGCCGCTGTTATCTCCCGGGGTGTTAAAGCTGGGGGTATTAAAAAAGAGGCATTTGATAAAATGGACTGGCTCAATCTGATGGCCTATGATGATGATTACGGCCCGAGTTATGTTATTGCGCATTCGCCTTATTCATTAGCAGTTAAAAGTCTGGACTATTGGATAAAAGAACGTGGTCTTCCTGCTCATAAAGCATTATTAGGTTTACCCTTTTATTCTAAAAAAGGTATGGGTAATTATGGCCCCGGCTATAGTGATTTAATAAAAGATGGCGCAAGTCCTTATGATGATTATTGGAAGGGCGCCTTCTACAATGGTACTGTTACGATAGAAAACAAAGTGAAATTAGCCAGACAACGTGGTTGTGGTGATGTAATGATCTGGGAAATTGCCCTTGATACTACTGATGATACCTCGCTTCTGAAAGCTATTCAGAGGAGTAAATGATAGGAGGACTAATTCGTCTAAAAGCCCCTCTGCACTGTTGGAGAGGGGTTGGGGACGGTCGCCCGCAGGCGTGAGGTGTCATATCTTCAACTTAATGCCAATCTTTCCAAGCAAAGCCGTAATGCCGATAATTAACAAAGCAAATACTATAGACTTGATTAATCCTACCATCCCAAAAGTCAGGCTTACAGGCAACGCAATAGGAAAAGAATAGATGATATATGGTATCAGATAACAGGTGAGTGTACTTGTACCTGCGGGTTTGATGATATTGAACCAATGCGCTTTATGTTCTAAATCCGTCAACCAATAAATAAGCGCATAGGTAATAAAAGCAATGCCACAGCAGATGAACACCCAGGTAGGTGTGGCGTAGACCTTCGAGATTATGAAAAATTTCCTCAAAAAGAGCCCTGTTATCAACATTACTACACCAATGCCAATGTAGATATAAGTTAGTTTTGATTTCTTATCGGCTGTATAAAAACGCTCCAATAATACAGTTGCTAATATACCGGTAAATGTAAAAGCCGCAAAAGCACCGTTCCCTAAAATCCAGTCATCCGGTCCGCCCGGCCATATCAGGCCTAACCACTTGGCATGGCCTGCTATAGACATCAGATTAAAAAATGCCCAGGCAGCTATCAGAAGAGTAATGTTTTTATAGAAGAACAAATACAAAATTGCACAGGTCAGGTAAGTCCAGCCAATTAAACCTAAAATACCCCACCAATGTGGTTTCATCATTTCGGCTTTCTCTCCGCCTTCACCACCTCTGAATTTGTAAGCAAGAAAAAGTAGAATAGCTACGCCAAGTATTTGTAATGCAATAAAAATATACCTCTTAGAATCTTCACGTTTAGGATATACATTCCAGATAAGAAAGAATCCTATGACAGCGCACGCCTGAAAAGCTGACTGACTCATACCGGTTGCTTCCGCGTTCATTTCAGGAATATTTACTGTGAAAAGCCCCATAATCAAAAGGGCAACAGAACGTAAGACAATATGCCGGATTATCTGAAAATTGTTTTCACCCCTAGCAATTCTGGCTTTCATAGCAAATGGAATTGACATACCCACAATGAATAGAAAGCATGGGAAGATAATATCTGAAAAACCCAGAAAATCAACATGTGCTTCAGCGTGTTGCAGCCAGTCGGGGATACCTGTCAATGTCCAGAAGTCATTCACAAAAATCATCAGGAGCATAGTTAATGCCCTGAAAACATCTATAGAAGCAATACGTTTCAGAGAGATTTCCATAAAGTCAGGTTAGATGATTGCTAAAGTTTATCAAGAACGTAATCTGAAAACCATTGAGGTATCTTTTGGGTTTTGAGGTCTAGCTGATAGCCTCCGGTAATTTCGGCTATCCAAAGAATATTGTCTCCAGAGTTATCAAAAATATAAGCTCTATCTGTTCTTTTAATAGCTTCAAGTAATAAATCTAAAGAACGATAATAACGCTCAACTACTTTTTCTTCAGGCACTGAATGTCCACCAGAACGAACGCGGTGTCTTATACGTTCGAGATTGATAGTTGGATCTTCTGTAGCCACATAATAGAGATAATTACGAAATCCGGATTGATGTGCAGTTTCAAGGGTTTTTATTTTATCTGAAGACGACATAACTGTTTCAAATGTAAACGACTGTCCTGAATGAATAAGCTTATGTCGTAGAAAATCTGTTAAAACTGCGCTTAGATAAGAATTGAAATCTATACCCGAAAAGTTGATAAAGTCATTATCCGCATATTTTATGCTAGAAATAAGACTTTTTTCTGCTGTTCTTTTTATTAAAGGATGGCGCTGAAAGAAAGTGATGATTTCTTCGGTTGAAGTAGAGATATTCAATTTACGAATTGAATAATACCCATCTCTTTTTACTTCTTTCTCAATGTCATCAGGATTGAGATAATGACCCAAGAGGTTAGAATTAATAACTGATTTAACTGTACTTTTACCCGACCCATTAGGACCAGCAAAAACTCTCAAGCGTTTTTTGCTAAAAATCATTTTTTAGGAATTAGAAAACGTTTCTTATGCACAATTTGAGGTTTAGCTATTTCTTTAACAAATTTTTCTGTTCCATCCGGCATCATTTCTACAATTTTACCGTCTTTAGCAATAAGTACACTATCACCCGATGCCAGAGTTTGCCAGTAGGCCTGGCGTGTTGCGGATTCGGCTAATAATGGAATTTGCTCTTCCAGATATTCGATTTCTTTCTCTTTAAGTATCATCTTACCTTCTGATTTTAGAAGCTAATTTAAACATTTTATTTAGAAAAGCGTCTTGTTGCCTCTCATTATTTGCCTTCCTCTATATTCTTAATTTCCTCAAACATCGCCCTAAAACATGCCGATTGGGTATTTTCTCCGGCTTCCGGATTCACCTTTACCCCATAAAATTCATCCAGAAACTGTCCTGCTCCTGACCATACCGTTTGCATCATGCCCTGAAAACGTTCTTTCATTACAGGCGTAACCGATTTTCTGAATCTCACCATATCCTGTGTTTGTAGCACAGCGTTTTTCGGGTTTCTCCAGGGACAAGTGATAACATTCAAGCCTTTTGAGGCAAAGAGAACGGCGGTCTGGTCTGGTCTTTCGTAATGCCAGTCACAAATCATCACGTCTTTTTCTATCAGATCTATGGCTCTGTGCGTGTTGTTGAAACTACCTTCCCACATACCGATTCCTGTGGTTTTTCCGTCTATCAGTCTGTCGCCCCAAATCCACAATTTTCTATTCTTCAATGCCAGGTGATTTCTGATTGTATTCACTTCTCCGGCAAATAATTCAGCCTTATCTCTGCCACTGCACCTGGGGCATTTATCATCACCAATGTAAAATACTTCATCCATACCTGCATGAAAAGCATCTGTTTCAAACACTTCACATATTTCGTCTACCAGATCGAAAACTATCTTATGTACTTCCGGATGTAGCGGACAATAACTTTTACAATACAATCCGTCGGCATTAGGCCATACATATTTTTCAGGCATTTTTACATTTGGTGTTTCATCAAACTGAGGGTATACTCTCAACAAATTATGCGTAGTTTTAGCCCATGACTGATGCCCTAACAGATTGATTTGAGGTATAATGCGGATATTGTTTTTCTGACAGGCTTTTACCATCTTTTTTATATCCTGTTTCGAAAGGGCAATGCTGTCACGTAGTTCGGGGTGGCTTTGAAACTGATAATTCCAGTCTACTCGCAATATCAATGTATTTACTTTTCTGGTGGCTAATTCTTCATTAATGAATTTTACGAAAGTATCGAGTTGATTTGGTTGCGGCGCAGCAATACAAAAGCCCCTCACAGGTAATAAACTGTCTATTTTTGATTGAGCCATCAATGATTCTGAAAAAATCAGACAGGCAATGGCAAGCAACAAAGAAATTTGTTTTGTCATACAAGTGCAGGTTTTTATAGAGTTGAATTAATTGACAAGTTAGCCATTATTTAAAAGAAATCAAATCAGCCATCTATAGCCGGATACAAAGTCTCATCTGACAAAAATGGCTGTAGTACCTTCTAAGGGTGTTTCTTGAGATTTTATTAAATTATTTATATTCTGATACAACTTTTTGTCACTTTTCTGCATTTACTCTAAAAGCCCCGTTTAAACTTGGTTCTAACCTCTACAATCGAACGTCTGCGAAAGAAAGACGCTGCTGCTCAGAAAGAAATCTTTGAGCATTATGGCAGTTTTTTATATCGTATTGCGTATAGATATGTAAGGGAACGTATGTGGGCCGAGGATTTGATGGTGGAGTCTTTTTTGAAGATTTTTGAGGGGATTGTCAATTTCAGATTTGATAATCTAAGGTCTTTTGAGGCTTGGATGAAAAAGATTGTAGTAAATGAAGCCCTGATGTTGCTTCGTAAACAGGCAAATTTTCATTTAATGCCCGAGAGTGAGGCAATTGAGATGCCGGTGGACGACAATGTATTGAGCACGATTTCGACAGAAGAGATTTATCGGCTGATAGCCGAATTGCCCGATGGTTATCGCACGGTTTTTAACCTTTATGCCATTGAAGGTTACACGCACAAAGAAATTGCTGAGCAACTGCATATCAGTGAAGGTACTTCCAAATCGCAGTTGAATCATGCCCGAAAATTATTACAAAAGAAACTATTAATGACCGATAAAAGTCATGCAAGCAGAGGAATTCTATAGTAAAATCCGAGAAAATCTCGACAATTCTGACTTTACCCCTGAGTGGAACAAAAGTGAGGTCTGGCAGCGCATTGAGAAGAAAGACGAAAAGAAAACGACGTCTTTCTGGTGGGGGGCCTCAGCTGCGGGTATTGTTATGGCCAGTTTATTTGGTGGGTATCTCTTAATTGAAGACAGAAATACTATTACCAGTGACCCTTATGTAAAAAAGCAAGTTGCTACTAAGTCTGCACAACTGATTTCACCGGAAACTGATTTGCCAGTGGCAAAAATGCCTGAAAAAACTATTGTAATTAAGTCTAATCGTCGGGTTCAGCCGGGAGTTCTTCAAGCTGTGAATGAGTTGCAACCGCAGCAAATAGCTGAAAATGAAGTGCCTACTGAAGAATATAGTAATATTGTGACAACCGAGGGAGGCGAGCAGGAGTTTAGCTATAATAACGTAACTTCAAGAAACGAGCCTGCATTTGTGCGCCCTGTTATATTTGATGCCCCCATCATTTTCAGACCTAATAAAACAGCAGAAAAGGCAGCTTCTGCTCCTGTAAAACGTGAACGTGTCGCTATTCTTGAGATTCCGGAAGACCAGGAAGACTATGTGATTGCTCCGAAAGAAAAAAAGAAGAAGCGCAATGAACGTTTGGCTAAGCAAGTAGAGAAAACTCCTGAGGCTACAGACCCTAATAAGCCCAATAAGATATGGGCGTTTGTAAAGCAAAGTTTTAAGAACGAAACAATGCCTGCCGATTCTACGATTAAGTAATTGATTAGTACATTAATTAAAAATATACTTACGGAATCAGTCTCTGTTTTCGTGCGTATATGACTATGAACGTATTATATAAGAATGCTGACCGTTAATGGATAATTCCACCATGAAAAAAATATTTTTGTTGCTCCTGTTTATCATCAGCTCTGATACTTATGCTGTGATGACTACTGATAGAATCGACGTAGACTCGATTATCGTAAACATTGGTAAACGAAAAAGAATTATTTTGTGGGGCGAAACCAAAGAAGATCTGAAAGCGCTGGAAAAATACGATTTGAACAGAATCGTAAAACAGATGAATCAGGATTTAGAAGAAATGCCTGCTAATGTGAGAAGAAGCATAAGACAAGACTACGAAGGAAACAACTATACCAAAGAAGCCTCACGTCAACGGGATTTAGAGGGCCTTACTCCCTGGCAAAGGCTCACCCGCAATACCTACCTTAACATTTCGCTTGGTTTTACTTCTGTTAAATTCCTGCAAAGAGGAAGTTCAGCCTTTAAAAACTCAGCTGAGCTATTTAGGTATAAAACTCTTGCCTCGCCAAATCTCAGTATCGGTCTTATGAGGCAGGAGAGTTTTATCCGCACTGGCCGAAAAGAATTATTGTTACGTTATGGAATTGATATCAGTTGGTATTATCTGAGCAGTGTAAGCACAAAAAAAACTTCTTATCTGCTACGGGTAAATAGTACCAATGCAAGCGTATATGATACAGTGGCAATTTACCGACCTGCTTTTAGTGGTAATTATTATACGGTTGAGAATTATCAGAGCTCGGATAATATAAAGAGAAACCCCGAAAGCACTTACAACCAGTCATTGTTTTACGCTAATTTCAAAATTAACCCTACGGTTAATTTTTATGGAGCTAATAACCAGAAAACTTTTCATTTTGGTTTTGGTGCTTATATAGGACGGTTGATAGGTGGGAGTCAGATTCTTTCAGAAATAAAAGCTATTAATCAGAGAGAAGCCAAAATTCCTGTCCGAAGCAGTGATAATCCTTACCGATACGGATTGTTGCTGGATATTGGTTATAAGGCTTTCAGTTTATTTTTAGAGGGAGATGTAAACAATTTCTTCCAGCGGCGTGATGCCCGTAATGGGTTTCTTGCTTATGAATCCTCAGATAAATGGTCGCAGAATCTTACGACATTCGGCATCAGAATAGGCCGATAACAATAATCCCCGGGTTGCTCCGGGGATTATCTACTATTACAATAAATCGTCTCAATCTCATTTTTTATACATTACACTTTTTACAGCGTCAATAGTACGCTTTACATTTGGTAATGTAGCTTCAATTAAAGTTGGCGCATAGTGCAGAGGTATATCCATATTGTTTACGCGAATAACCGGAGCATCCAGATAAT
>CALRLN020000206.1:0-8954 GCA_943368675.1 Chitinophaga pinensis
GAGGGTTTCGTCTAAAATCTGATGCAATGATATTTTGCTGAATGCCAGTTCTGAAGGTTTTGAGTTATTGAGTAGTTCTGTTATCAAATCGCTGATTCGTTGGCCATTGCGTTTTATGATACCTAAAAACAACTTATTGTCTTCATCATGTATTTCGCTTTCCAGTTGTTCAACAGATAAGTGGATGTTTGTCAACGGATTGCGCACCTCATGGGCAAGCGTACGTACCAGGCGTCCGGTGGCTGCCATTTTCTCCAGCATCAGCGCTTCACGCTCTGCTTTTCTCTGGGCCGTTACGTCATGAATAATACTTAAAAACGATTCTTTTCCTTCGCTGTTTTTTTGCTTCTGGGCATCAATAAGGCAAATCTTTTTTTCGCCATTTTTGGTAACAAAAATCGCTTCAAACTTATCTATATTGCCTTTCTCTTCAAGTTTTTCATTAAACAAATGCCATACTTCGGGTTTTTCAAAAATTTTGGCGGTACTCATATTGTTAAGTTCATCTGCCTCATAGCCCAGCATCTCTAAAGTAGCCGGGTTATAGTAGATAAAACTACCGTCTTTAGGCTGTGTAACAATAATACCCTGGCGCACATGATTAAATATAGTGCGGTATTGTTGTTCGCTTTCACGAAGTGTTTTGAGCGTATCGGCACGTTCAAGTGAGTATCTGATACAGCGCTCGAGTTTCTCAGAATCAAGTTCGCTTTTTATCAGATAATCCACAGCGCCCAGTCTCATGGCCTCCATGTCTATTTTATGGTCACCTTTGCCTGTAAGCAGAATAACCGGACTTTGACAACCCTCCTGAATGGTTCTTTTCAACAGGTCGAGACCTGTCTTAGCGCCTAAAAGGAAATCAAAAAAACAAATATCATATTCGCATGAGATCAGCTTTCCTACTGCTTCATCAAAGTTTTTTGCCCAATCAATAGCAAATTTTTTGCCTCGTATGTCATTTAGGTAATCGCTCGTCAGGAAAAAGTCATCTTCATCATCATCCACGATTAAAACCCTGATTGTGTCGAGATCTTTCATGTATTAAATTTTGGTAACTGAACAATATCAAACCAATAATTTCCGAGGTTTTTCATTACCTCCACCAATTCAAAAAACGTAACCGGCTTGGTTACGAAACTATTTACGCCTAAATCATAGGTACGTAAAATGTCTTCTTCCGCTTTAGAGGTAGTTAAAACAATTACTGGTATACTTTTCAATTCGTCGTCAGATTTTATTTCTCCCAGGCACTCCCGCCCGTCTTTTTTCGGCATATTCAAATCAAGCAAAATTACTCCCGGTCGTGGCGAGTTTTCCGGATTAGCGTATTTCCCTCTGCGTTTCAGATAGTCCATTAATTCTACGCCATCTTCTACAAAACGAAGTTCGTTTAATAAAAAATTTTCTTCTAAGGCCTCTTTGGTCATCACTCTGTCATCCGGATCATCATCAGCCATTAAAATCATAATACTCTTTCTGTCTTTCTGAATTTGAATCATTATTATAATATATTAGCGAGTGCAGGTTTTATCTTTGCGGATGCTTAAAACAGCCTGTTACTCCTTGGGTAAATAGTTTGTTTTGTTGAGATATAAAACGATATAGCTGATATTCTTTTCAACATACTGAGCAATTATACGGGATACGTTTTTAATAGCCTGATTTCGTCATCAAATCCGGAATATTCAGTATATATGCAGCCTCAAGTAGCATTCTACCTATAGATTATAGCTCTTCATTTTATTATAAAGCGTTTTCCGGTCAATACTTAATACCTGTGCTGCTTTACTTTTATTGTAGTTTACCTGTTTTAATACCTGTAAAATCATCTCGTATTCAGCATCAAGCGCAGCTGACTTCAGGTTTGGTTTAGCCGCTTCTTCCTGTTTCGGAACTATGTCTTCACTAATAACCGGTTGAGTAGGTTCTGAGAATAATAATCTTGAGTAATTGATAATTTCAAATGGTAAAGATTTAGACTCTATATATTCTCCATCTGAAAGCAGGGTAGACCGCTTTACTACATTGCGCATTTCACGCAAGTTACCATACCAGGGATAACTCAAAAAAGCGGCTTTTACATCTTCATCAAAACCTTTTACATCTTTCCCCAATTCGGCGTTGGTAGTATCGAGGAAAAATTGCGCAAACTCAAGAATATCAGACTTCCGGTCTCTCAATGGTGGTACATCGAGGCTGAACTCATTGAAACGATGGTATAAGTCTTCTCTGAACTTACCTTTCCGGCAAGACTCCATCAGGCGCTCGTTTGATGCCACCAGAATTCGTACGTCTACCGATATTTCTTTGCTACCACCAATACGGCGGAGCTTCCGCTCCTGCACTACCCTAAGCAAGGCCACTTGTACATCATAAGGCAGATTGGCTACTTCATCTAAAAAGAGGGTTCCGCCGTTGGCCATTTCAAAGTGCCCGATTTTCTGATTTAAGGCCCCCGTAAAGGACCCTTTTTCGTGTCCGAACATTTCGCTGGCAGCCAGTTCTTTCGATATTGCCCCACAGTCCATCGCTATAAAAGGACCATTCGCCCTTTTGCTTCTTTTGTGTATTTCCTGTGCTATCGATTCTTTGCCGGAACCACTTTCGCCATAAATAATGACGCTATAGTTGGTCGGGGCTACAAGGTCTATCTGACGATACAGATTTTTAGATTCGGGGCCATTGCCGAAAATATAAGAATCTGATTTTGGTCTCGTAGATTTATTTGTGGATTTAGTAGCGCTGGTTTCTTTCTCAACAGTAGTCTGCATACTACCGTCTGGTTTTTCTCCGCCTAATGCTTTTTTAATGGTGAGCAGAATTTCGTCCGGAAAAAGAGGCTTTGTAATATAGTCAAAGGCACCTTGTTTCATTACATCAATGGCAATCTTGATATCAGAATAGCCTGTAATGATGAGTACCGGAACATCCGGAAACCGTTCTTTTATCTTTCTTAGAATTTGCCCTCCATCTAAATCTCCTAAACGAAAATCGGTCATGACCAGATCAGGAGAAAATTCTTCTAATAAACTCAGACCAGTTTGTCCACTTTGAGCAATAGCTACCTCATAACCGTTTTTACTTAAAAAACGACGAAGCAAAAGACAAATATCAGTGTCATCATCAATAACAAGGATACGTTGCATATTTATATAGGTTGGTTTAAATTATTTAATAAAAAATTACAGCTTATAAAACACGCCTTAGCGGTGCTGATTGAATACCCAGATGGTCACGGTATTTTGCTACTGTACGCCGTGCAATAGGGTAGCCTTTTTGTGCTAATAAATCTGCTAACTGAAAATCATTGAGTGGGGCATTTTTGTCTTCATCCGAAATGAGGCTGGCAAGAGTTTGCTGAATCTCTCTGTTAGATACTTCAACACCGGAATCTGTAAAAATACCACCCGAGAATAAGTCTTTTAAATGAATAGTACCAAAAGGTGTCTGAGCGTATTTCCCACTAGTTACCCTTGATACTGTTGAAATATCCATACCTATTATTTCAGCCACATCTTTCAATGTCATAGGTTTCAATTTCTGAATATTTCCATTCTTAAAAAACTCTTCCTGTAATTTTACCAATGTCCGCATGGTTTTGAGCATGGTGGTTTCTCTTTGCTGAATAGCATCAATCAACCAGTTAGCTGCTGAAACTTTGGTGTGGATATAGTGCGTAGTAGCTTTATCGGCTGTGCCCTGTAATAATTCCTGAAAAGAATTATTGACTTTTAAAGGTGGAATCTGATTGCTGTTCAATGAAACCTCTATTTTGTTATCATCGAAATAAATAATGTAATCAGGAATAATATTATCTTTTATCAGAATCGAACTTGTGTTTTCTTCTGAGATAGGTTTGGCGTTTAACGAAGTAATAAGGCCAACGGCCTCTTTTAGTTTCTCAGTACATATCTCGCGTGACCGCATGATTTTCTCATAGTTGCGCACAGCCAGGTCATCAAGATTATTTAATACAATATCATAGGCCAGAGCCACATCATGTCCTTCTTCTTTCTTCCGATTCAACTGAATCAATAAGCACTCCTGAAGATTTGATGCACCAATGCCGAGGGGTTCTAACTGACGGATGATTTTAATCATTTCTTCAACATCCGGTACATCAACAAAAAGATTATTAGTAAAAGAAACATCGTCGGCTATTGCTTCTGCATCATATTTCAGAAAACCGTGTTCATCCAGAGAATCAATAATAAAATCACCCAACAATTGTTGGCGTTCGTTCAAAGCCAGCACATGTAATTGTTCTTTTAAATCATCACGCCATGATATTTGCTGAATAATAGGTGCAGAATACAGGTCATCGTCGCTGCTATAATTATTCAACTGAGTTTTGTAGCTTGGAGTATCGTCATCATATTCATCCCAATCAAGATAATCAGAATTATTACCCTGAAGTAAATCTTTTTCGTCCTTGTCAAAATCATCATTGTCGGTGCTGTCGTCACTCACAGTTGCTTCTTCTAGCACCGGATTTTCTTCTAATTCGGTTTTTATATGCTCTTCGAGTTCTAAAGTTGAAAGTTGCAAAAAATTAAGCAACTGTATCTGAGACGGAGAAATTCTTAAAGTCTGTTTCTGGGTCTGGCTGAGATTTAGCATGGCATAATGTTTTTTATAAGCGTATATATAACAATTTATAGCCCACATCTTTAACTGACGAAAAAAAACAAAAAAAGTAATTCTAATATTTTGATTATCAGGATTTTATAAGGTTGACATTTTTTTTTGTCTTTTCCCGTTAAAGTTTTTCCATACGCAAAGAATGTAATAAAATCCACAATGTGGGTATAAATTTCCACATTTGTTTATTTAGACACTTATTCTAATACCTATAGCTCCCTCTATGAAAAAAAGTCTACGGTTTATTTTTTCGTCATTCGCTGTCTGTATTGTGCTATTAGCTGTATTAAGCTGGACATCCTACAACAAAATCAAAGACTCAACAAATTATGCTGTCTCAGTAGAGCATACGCACGAAGTATTAAGAAAAAGTGAAGAACTTATTTCGATTCTGAAAGACTTTGAAACAGGGCAGAGAGGCTTTTTGCTTACAAAAGAAAGAGTGTTTCTTGAACCATACTACAGAGCCGAGAGTCAGATAAATAATGTATACAGAGTATTAAGAGCGCAGATTAAAGACAATGAATTGCAGGCAAAGCGCCTGGATACTTTGAGAAGTGCTATTCTTTCAAAAATACGTTTATTAAGACTTAACATAAAGCAAATAGAGCAGAATCAGCAATTAGATAAAAACTTGTTTTTTTTAGGAAAGGTTGAAATGGATAAGATAAGGGTAATTGTCAATAGATTTCAGGTTACCGAAAGACAATTACTGGCTGAAAGAAGAGCCTTGAAAAGTAAAAATGATTCGCAAACTACATCAGTGCTCATGATGCTATCAATTTTCTCCTTTCTTTTATTGTTTATTAGCTTTCTGCTGATATTCCTTGAGCTTCAAAGAAGATTGAAATTTCAGCATCAGTTAGAGAACAAAATTGATGAGTTGAACCGGTCTAATGCCGACTTAGAGCAGTTTGCCTATGTATCATCACATGATTTGCAGGAACCACTCCGGAAAATCAGAGCATTCAGTGATAGATTAGCAAGAAAACACGGAGATGCTTTGAATGAGGATGGTAAAGAGAATCTGGAAAAAATTACTATCTCTGCCGAGCGGATGCAGAATCTGATTAATGATTTACTTGATTTCTCGAGGCTGGTCAACAGAAAAGAAGTTAAGTTTCAGGAAATAAACCTGAGGGAAGTAGTTGATAGAGTGATAAATGATTTGTCGGTAAAAATTGAAGAGAAAAAAGCGGAGATAAATGTAGAAAAATTGCCGTATATTTGGGGCGTTTCTTTTCAGTTAAATCAATTATTTCTGAACCTTGTCAGTAACGCTTTAAAATTTGCTGACAACGAAAGAACTCCTGTTATAGAGATTACCTGTAACGTGGTAAAGGGGGCTGATATAAAAGGAATTGAGAAAATAAGGGCAGAAGCTGATTACCATAAAATAATAGTAAGTGATAATGGCATCGGCTTTGAAGAAACATATGCTGAAAAAATATTTGTTATTTTCCAGCGTCTTCATGCACGAAACCATTATGAGGGTACTGGAGTTGGTCTAGCCATTTGTCGCAGAATTATGAGCAACCACAACGGTTTTATTTTTGCTGAAAGTCAATTAGGTGAAGGTTCCAGATTTATATTATATTTCCCTACAAAATAATAAACCTTAAGAATGAGTGTATTATCAATCCTCATCGCCGACGACGATGAAGATGACAAATTTTTATTGAAATCGGCTTTTGAAGAGAGCGGAATAGATGCGCCATTATCGTTTGTAGATAACGGGCAGGAACTGATAGATTTTCTGCTGAAGGCCAAAAAACTACCAAGTATCATTCTTTTGGATTTGAATATGCCTAAAAAAGATGGCAGAGAAGCATTGAAAGAAATTAAAGAAAATCCGAAGTTCCGGAGTATTCCTATTCTGATATTGACTACCTCTAATTCGCCGGAGGATATAAAAAACTGCTATTTTCTGGGAGCAAACTGTTTCATAACCAAACCCTCTACCTTTGAAGGATTAATGAAGGTAATTGGAGAATTAAACAAATTCTGGTTTAATATAGCCTCTATTCCGACAAAACTTTAGTTGGAGTATGTCCATTCACATGAATTATCTGAATGGCTTTGGGCTTTTCTTCGGTTACATCTTTTACCCACATCAGGGCCCTTTCTACCATAGACGGTTTATTTTCTTCAGGTATTAATTCCTGAGGTTTTTCTTCGGTTACATCTTTTACCCACATTAAGGCTTTTTCTACAAAAGAGGGTTTGTCTTCTATATAAACACTTTTCACTTCGGTTAACAGAGGTTGAGGTTTCTCATTAGTTATGTCTCTTACCCATTCTATCCCTTTTTGCATGATAGTATCCCTGTTATTATGAATCATATTACCTGCGAAATTCTTCACGAAGAATGGTATCAGCACCCTCAAAGGCCATGGGGCGCTTCGTAATATTCCGTTTCTGATTACAGTATCTACTCCAAGACCCACACCAATATTCAGAAGTCCTCTATTCCGATTAGTCAGGAAATTACCCAGAAACTCAACCACATGCCGGGCAGGGCTTAGCTCCTCTTTAATAGCATTGATACTGCCCCTCATTTTAGTTTTGCTCAGTTCAATTTCATTTTTAAGTCTGGCTCTTTCTGCCCTGAGGTCATTAATGTTTTTAATATTAGTCTTCATAATAGAATTTATGAATAAGAGAGTTAATAACCGGAATTTTAATAAGGTTGTCCCGAAGGGAATATACTATGAAACCTGCAATGGCATAAATGCCTGCTACAATAAACAAACCGTAAGCAAGATTATTAAGGCTTTGACCTATAATCCAGGCAAGACCTAAACTCAGAAAGAAAAGTACAAATGTGGATATTACTCCTATAATGATCGCAGAGGCGGCCGATGAAACAGCTTCAGCGGTTTTTTCTGCAGCATTGAGCACACCCAGATTCCAGCGAGCCTCAAGATGATTGCTTAGGTCGTCGAATATATCTTCTGTTTTGTCTTTGATGTCATTGTAGATTTCCATAGCGATTGGTGCTTTTGTAAGTGAAAGATGAGCCAGGGCTTAATAGCCCTGACTCATCAAATAAAATGCTTTGGGATTTAGCTAACCTGTAGCTTCTTTTTAGTAGCATTGTATTGGTCGTCTGCTTCTTCAGCCAGATCTTCAACCTTTTGTTGCGCCTTTCCTTTCAATTCGTATGCTTTGTTACGTAACTCATCTTTTGCATCCTGATATTGACCTTTTCCACGACGAATCGCATTCAATAGCTCATCTGCCAGTTCATTAGCTGTCCGTTTTACTTTTGAGCGAATCTCATTGCCTTTATCCGGAGCAAACAACATCCCGATTACTGCTCCAGCCGCTGCTGCTGTGATAACTCCTAACAAGATTTTTGAAGTACTTTTCATAATAGTTCAATGTTTAATAGTTTTCAATATGATAATATTTTAAAAATCTTATTCCATACACTTATTTATGCATTAAATCACCTTTGCTATTTAGAATGTAGAACATTTTGCCCATCTTGGGGGAATAGAAGGACGTAGACATAAAATCAGAAAAAATGGGTACTGGCACAGTTTTTTATATATCTGAATTATATATTTTCGATGTAAATATGCAAAGATGAAAAGCTTAGAAGAAAACGGGTTGTCTGCCCTGATAGTAGACGACGAGATAGATACCTGCTTACTGATTAAAATGTACTTGAAAAAGAAAGGAATAGAATCTTTTCATGCGCATACTTTGCAGGATGGTTTTGCTAAAGCAGGAAGTCTGACACCACAACCGCAATGGATTTTTTTAGATAATAATTTACCCGATGGTTTAGGCATTGATAAATTGCCCGAATTTAAAAAATTATTACCGAATAGTAAGATTGTCATGATTACTGCTGTTGGGAAATTAAAAGAGAAGGCAATGGAGAACGGCGCTCATAATTTTATAGAAAAGCCTTTATCATATGCTTCGATAGATAACTCCTTATCTTAAAGAATTTATTTTTTTTGGTTTACTAAATCACACAACGTTTTGTGACCTTTCGATAAGAAAACTATCACAAAAAACAGTAAATCAAATTGTTTTTACGCAATTATTTTATTTTAAACCCTTTAACACAAACAATATGGAAGGACAAGGATTATTGTATGCAATCATTATCGGTGCTATTGCCGGCTGGTTGGCCGGTGAAATCAAACGAGGCTTTGGCTTTGGTCTGATTGGTAATATCATCGTCGGAATAGTTGGTGCCCTGGTAGGTAGCTGGCTTTTCGGAGTTTTAGGCGTTTCTTTAGGTACAGGCGCTATCGCTCATATTATCAAAGCCGTTATTGGCGCATTAGTAG
>CALRLN020000207.1:0-8906 GCA_943368675.1 Chitinophaga pinensis
ATATTTTCATAAAAGCTTTTAGTGTCTTTTGAATAAATTGTCTGAAAAAGCTCTGAGGCTTCGGTATTTGATATTCCCTCCAAACCTTTCCAGTATTGCTCCAGGTATCGTATTTTCGCCTCATTGACCTGATAAGGTGTCTGATTATATTGACATGGCTCATTGATTGCGGTATTTCCTGTGTTCGGTATGGGCTGAGGTATAAGTGGTTTATCTTCTTTGGAAGGCTTTCCTGTTGTGCTTGTTGAAGTATTTAAGGCAGTTGTCTGAGTTAAAACTGGTTTGCCAGCAGGTAGTGGAGTTATATTCTGAATATCATAATGCGGTGATTGAGGCTCGTCACTTCCGCTATCATAGGCTAATTTTTCAGTAAATTTCCGCGTAGATTCCAGCAAAGCCTCCCAACTGGCTTCACCTGAGTGTTTTTTAGAGGTAAATTCTTCAAACATCTCCCTGAATGACTGCGCAAACCAACCTCCTTTATCCATATCAGAAGTTGAAACCTGGCCTCTTTTGGATGAGCAGAGAATTATGCTTTTTGTACTTCTTCTAAAAAGATTTCTGAATTGCTCAGGATTCACTTCAAAACGTGGCGGACTTACGGCTGCTCCGCGTACTGGAGAGGGCCGGGTATCTCTGTCTCTATTACAGGCTTCTCCAAAAACAATCAGTAAACGAGGGTTTTTCTGAGAAATTTTCTGATGAATCTCACTCAGGTTAATAGAACCCGCATCTATGCCTGCTGATTTTGGCCCAAAAACCATCATCGGGTATTCATTTTTCATGTTGTTCCAGCCATGGCTTATGATATAGGCAAAAACCACATCCTTAGGCCCAACCATCAGGTTATCAATAGTTTTGTGCAAATTAGCTTTGGTAAAGTTCTGACCGGAAACCCTTATGAAGTTCTCTTTAAGTTCGGCATGAGTAGAAATCTCAGTCGAAAGTTCTTTTAAGTAAATACAGGTCACGTTTGTAGGTATTCCAATTCTGGTATCCTCAGTATCTGCAAATACCAGAAAATGAAGGGTTTGCGCCTCAGTAGGTGTACTTAAAATAAGTAAAGCCAATAATGTTAATAGCCTATTCATCTCCTTTGCACTTGTCTAAAGGTACTTCAATTGTCACTTTGGGGGTTTGTCTGTTTTTAGACTTAGTAGTTAGATACTTTATATAGTTTTCTTTAATTATCATCCAATCAGCAGGCTGATTTTCATTATTTATGGACTCTTTTACGGCTTTTTCCAGGCAATACAATCCATATGAGCCATCTACAGCATTGCTTATTGCATTCTCGCCGATTGAGTTTGATTGAAAAACGAGCACTTTTGTTCCATCAAATTTTTTAAATAAACGACTATAGTTTTCCACCTGATGATACTGACCCATTTCTTTAGGTATGGGGTTTGATATTATAGGCTTAATGATTCTTACAGATTGTTCCGAATTGTCGGGCTTGGTGTTTACCTGATCTGAAGCTTGATTTGAGAATTCTCTGGCCGGTCGCTTTTCATTACCAGAATCAATACTGATTAACAATATCTTTGGTCTCTTCTGACGTATAATGCCGATAATATCTCGAAGGTAAATTTCTGAATCTCCCATTTGTAAAGCCGGATAGATACTTTCTTCATCATTTCGACCATAGCCTGAAAAGTGAACCCATATCATATCCTGATTGCACGGGGTTAATCGTATTTTCTGGATACTTTGCTTAAGTGCTATAGGGTTAAATGCGCCGGTTTCACCAAAGTCATAATAATGTCTTGTAAAACCTGCATAAGCAGCTATATCAAGACTTATCTGGTTAATCTTATCTGCGTCTAGTTCTCGGTCTGGTCTGGATACTTCTCGTGTATTGACAACCGATAAGACGTATAAATTCTGTGAAAATCCTACTTGTCTTATCAAAAAAAATATCAGAAGTATTATGGTTTTAGCATTGAAGGGGCATCTCAAAGTATTATTCAGGATAAAATATGTTATTTTCATTATTTCCCGTGATTCGCTATTCTTAAGGCAGGATAATACTTAAGCATTTATAATCGAATATATAGGTTAGGGGGAGCTATATATTCGATTAAGTATCAAAATTTAGGTGTGTTTTTTGTATTCTCTTCGATGCTTGTCAGACGAGAGTATATTTTGAATAACACAATCATTAATTCGCAAGTCACCCTAGCCCATATAGGGCCTAAGATTATACTTAAAATCCCCCAGAAAACCATGAGTCCTCCACCCCAGTCAGCATTAATCCCTCTGAATATCATAACAAGGCCTCCAAAGATGGATATACCTGCCAGAATAAAATAAATAATCTTAATGATTACCGGTGTAATCATTTTGTCGAAAGTCAGGAAATCATCAAATTTCATCGTATAAGCGTTTAGAGTATATAAAAAAGGATTTGTATTATTCTTCGTCCACATCAGCAGTTACCTCTATTGAAAATTTAGGTTTCTGTGCATTATTGGTAGACATCTGGACCTTTTTAATCGTTTGCTCCCGAATATTATTCCATGAAGACGCTTTTGTTTCTGAAGTAGTTTCTCGTTCAAAAACACTTTTGAATTCTTTCAAAAACACCGATCCAAATTTTTTATCTCTCTTTGCTGCCTGCCCTATAGATGTAGAAGAAATCTGAATCGAGGTTCTCCCTTTAAATTTTTTAAATAACACCGCAAAATTATCTGCTTCAGCTGCGGGGTGCAGCACAGCTAAAGATTTAAAATCTACATCCGGTATATAATCTTTCTGGTCGCAATCACCAATCAATAAGAGAAGTTTAGGTTTTTTACTCTTTACAATCGCAGAAACGTCCCTCATGGCTAAGTCGCCTTCAGGATAATGAAACATCGGCCATTTTCTTTCATCTTCAATGCTACCTTTTCCACTATAATAAAACAGCACTATGTCATTTGTATTAGGCTTTAAACCCTGCAAAGTCTCCTTAGTATTTTTAATGGTAACCTTACTGTCAGTAAGATTAGATACTCTGAGCTGATATCCCAGGTTTGAAGCAATATCCTTGCTTAAAGCCATAAATTGTTCAAGATCGTGCAAGCGTGTTTTATCGTCATTTCCGATAACAGCAATAGAATAAACATTTTGCGAAAACGATTTCACTACTATTAAATGGAGCAGAAGAATATATCTAAAGATCATATATTAATAAGTTTAATAAACGTTAATTAGCTTTCTTTTTGGCTGGTGCCTTTGCCTTAGTCTTATCATTTGCTTTTGATGTTGTAGGTTTTGTATCTGAGGTTTTGGCCTCCTCGACTTTCGGAGAGGTTTCTTTAGGTTTAGCAACCTCAACAGGTTCGTCATAGGTTTTCCCTTTTAAAACCCTCTTCAAACCTTTCTTGAATGCCGCATACTCTGCCTTGCCAACTATTTTATTATCAAAAGACTCATCAAAAACATTTTGTGCTAATAAACGCGTAAGGCTTTTATAGCGGGATATTGATTCAGGATGAGACGCATAAATGGTTTCTATCCCTTTTGCAGTAGCTCTGAGCAAATCAGACCCAAAATGGTATTCCGGTTCTGATTTATCACTCATTGCCGACAGTCTCTTCCATATTCTGGCAGCTTCTCTGGGGTCATACCCTCCGTTTATCATATAAGTCAGACCATTTCTATCAGCCTGATTTTCCAGATCACGGCTATATTTGCTAGAAAGAGCCTTGCCCCCAAAACTCGCTACTACTACTGATAAATCTGCTATTGGTATTGAGGTATTAGTTTGTCTCTCCACAACAGTACCCAACAATTTGACACCTTCAGCCCCTAATTTGATTTTCTTATTCGATTCAAAATTTTTTCTGGAATGTTCGTACGTAACATGTGCTATTTCGTGGCCTAAAATTGCAGCCAGCTGGGCTTCGTTCTCAATTTCTTCAAGAAGTGTCGAATGAACGAATATTGAACCATCAGGATACGCACAGGCGTTGAACGTACTGTCTTTAATTACATAAAAATTAAAATCTATCTTGGCAGGGTGATTCCGATCTAACTCTTTCTGGTATTGAGGTATAAGATTTCTACCAATTTTTGATACGTAAGTCTGAATAGCCTGATTTTTCACCAATTCAAATCTGGAATCACCAAATGAGACTTCATTTGCTGATAACTTCATGGTAGTCTTTAAAGAAGATTTTATCTGTTTATCCAAATCATCTTCATTATTTTCCCAAACCTCACCTTTTTCAATTAATAATATGCCATCCATCATTACCTTACCAGTAATCTCTACTATGCTACCAAGCATCATATCACTAAAAGAAGTAAATATCTTGCCATCGAATCCTCTCCCTTTTCTACCTTTTATCTGCGCTTTATCGGTAAACTTCGCTGCTCTTCCGTCAATTGTGGCAACATCACCATCAAGCCTTTCAAAAACACCTTCATAGGTCTGTTTTTTATCCAGGTCTGTTAAAACAACTATTCTATTAGCAATCAATTGTTTACTCACCCGATACTCATCATACGTTACCTCAACATCAAAGCCGGGTTTTAGTAGTTTTTTGTTTTCACTTAAGTACAGGGTCTTATCAGGGGGAGCCAGAAGAATTTCTTTCTTATTCTTCGACTCCTTTTTTGTTTTTCCGTCTTTCAGCGCCTTCTCTTCCTCGGCTTTCTCTTTTGCAGCTTTCTCTACCGCTTTTTCATATTTTTCTACCTCCGACTCATATCTGGCAAATTCTTTTTTACTCCTGAAAACCATTAAAGTATCGCTAACTCCCATTTTAGAGTAGTAGCCATTGTCATCATCTTCAAAATCAAGGTTAATTTGCTTATAAGGCTCTTTAAAGCCCATTAAAAAAGCCGGTTTTTTTCTGGTTATAATAACCTCTTTTTGTGAAAAAGCTTTGAAGTTTATTAATACAAGTAGCAGTAAAATTCTTTTCATCTTTAGGCAGCTCATGATTTTGTCAGTGGTGATTCAACTCCTGTAATATTAAATCATTTTGGCTGTATTAGTTAAAAATGAGTCATATTTTTATTTTCCGGCACTTTTAAGGTATGTCCGATGGTTTAGAACTTCAGACATCAATCTTTTCGCAGCTATATAATTCCTTATTAACTCTTTAATTATTATTAATTCTACGGCTAACTATTTTAGAAATGACGGATTCTTTGAGGGGTAAAAAAATTCTTATTATTTATTTCTTTTCCTTCAAATGGAGAAATTTCCGTTAATCTGAAAATGACTATTTCGTTTTGTTTCCAAGCCTGTCTATAAAAAAAGATGCCTTCCCTTTATAAACCCTTGCCTTTCCTTTTTTCTCTTTACTGAATGGTTCAGCTTCATCATACTCACATTTAATGATGATTGTCCCTTTTTGGTCAATGTATCCCCATAATCCATTTATATTGACCAACGATATGCCATCATCTTCAGAAAACTCATCAATACTATCAAAAGTCGGTAGTACCAGAATTTCATCAGTTTCAACATTTTTTATTCCCCATTTTTCATTGTTCTTGAAAGCCCTGAGAAGCGTGTTATTGTTTTTTAAAATAGTTTTTTTCTCTTCTTCAATAATTGCTCCGGCAAGCTCCTTATTTTGCGTTTCGTCTACCTTATCAACTACGACATTTTCTGAAAAATCCTTTTCATTATCTTTCAGGTATCTGATTGTCAGGATTGTCGCATTAAGTTTTTTGTCGACTTTCTCAATTAATACCTCTGCTACTCTATTACAGGGTTGTTTAAAAGGAAGATTGGTACGGCTGTCTATTCCATTGTACTCAATTGAAAAGCTGACTTTTATAAACATCGGTGCCTTATCTGAAATGGCCATCACCTTTGAAGGTATGGCATTTTTGATAGTGACTTTTTTCCCTTCATTTTTATAGGCTCCATTATCAGGCATACCATAGTTAAGGCAAATATCATTTAAGTAAATATCTATTCGCTTGCTGGTACTTTCATTAGTGCTGTTCTGACGAGTCTGAAAATCATCTTCAATCTGTACCTGATCGTCTTTGAACTTAGCGTATAAGCCGTCTTTCGGCAGAATTAATTCCTTTATTAAATGATCTCGTTCATAAGAAGGCGTTTCTAATAGCTGATTATATACATATACGAGTTCATTGACTCGAGTCAATGCTTCTCTTTTGAAGAGTTGTTCTTCTAAAAATGAGATTCTATGTTGCGCATTAACAGAATAACTTTGAAAAGTAAAGCCAAGAATTACTACTGTTATCAGTATTTTATAAATCTTAGTTTGATTTGTAAACAATTTCAACTCTTCTGTTTTTTTTCTTATTATCTTCATTATCATTTGGACTAACAGGGTGCGAACTACCATAAGATACCCAGGACATTCTTTTTGAATTAATGCCTGCTTTTAATAAATAAGTATAAATTACTTTTGCTCTGTATTCTCCCAAAGCTTCATTGATACGAGGGTCACCAACATTATCGGTATGCCCGATAATCTTCACATCTATGCTGGTACGGTTTGTCAGGTAAACAAATATAGAATCTAACTGTTGCTTTGCAAGTTTTGTCAGGGCAAAATCACTTTGTTCAAAATAAATAAGGTCTATCTCATTTCTTTTAGAATAATTAGCCCCGACATCCGGTTTTGAAAGACTATCTTTTTTAGGAGCGGGTAATTTTTTTCCAGGTTCGTTAAATAGAAAAAAATTGAGCCCTGCCCTTAAATCCTGATTTTTTTCAAAAGTCTCATTACTGCTGATAATCTGAAAGCTATATTTTCCGGTCTCATTAACCGGAGTATAAAACAGATTATCTTTTTGTTTGATCTTAATACGCTGTTTATTACTATCCCATAAGTTAAGTTGTTGTAAACTATTCCCTGAAACAAGATTAATCTGCCCACTAATCAGAACAGGTATTTTAGACATCGCTATCTCATATACGGATGTCTTATTATCTAACTCCACAATTATATTACCTTTATAATTTTGATAGCCGTTGGCTTCCACTTCAATAGCTATTATATCCTCCTCTTTAAACACAATTTTATCACTCAACTCCTTTGTTGTATTAAAACATTGTTTGTCACCACTTTTTGTAAAGAAAAGACATACTTTACTTATTAAACTTTGATTTGATATTGCGTCTGTTACTTTAAATACCCGCTTTGCCGTTTTCTCTTTGGTGTTACCGGTATTTTCTAAAACTATCTCAGACTGCTCTGTTTGGGCATAAGGTTTGTTAACTATCTCCTTATCAAGTGGTACCATCGAAATCTGAATATAATATGAACCAGAATCAGCTTGCGCATATACAGGTATTTCCGTAATTCTGAAATCTTTTTTTGATAGAATCAGGCTTTGCGCTTTACAAGGCATTTCTATATTAAACTGTCCGTTTGCCTGAGATTGCCCCAGGTCCTGCTTTTGCCCGTTTGCTCTTATCTGAATACTGGCTTCAATGGGTTGTTTATTCTTACTATTGAGTATCTGTCCTGATAAGTTAATGCATTGCGCATGGGTTTTTATGCCACTAAAGCAATTCAGCAGAAGTAATGGGCTGCTCCAAAACAAAAACCTTTGTCTATTATTGACTGACACTGACATCTCCAAGTAAAATTTTCCATTTGACTTCCGAAATACCACTTTCAACTTTTTTGAATGATTCCAGTTTTACTTTATAGTTTTTATCGACAACATCTGAGTATAGGGGGGTTTTGCCATCCGGCCCGAAACCTATAAATGACTGCTCCCCTCTTACAAGCCCGTAATAATTGCCATCATCAGCTTGTGAAAACTCACTGACAAATTTAAGATTGGCATACTCAATCTGAATAGAACTATAATTAAGATTACTTAGATTCCGGAGATATGTCTCAACCGGTAATTTGCGAGAGCCCGGCCTGTTTTTGTTGGTAACCTCAACGGTTGCCCCGGGCGAAAACAATTCAAGAGCTGCTTTAATAGCTTCTCTTTTTTCAGTGGCGCTTTTACCTCTGTCTCCGATTACATTCAGATAATCCTTGAAAGTCAGAATATTATCGACTGATTGTTTGGAATATTTCACTTTCTCATCCTGTGTTAGTTTAGGTTTTGACGAAACATCAGTAACAGGCAAGGGTTTTACTTCATTTGCAACAGTAACCGGTTTGTTCTCTACCTTTTGTTCAGGTTTAGTTTCTGCTTTGTGCTCAGGTTTAATCGGCTTGGGCTTCGGAGGCTGAATTGGTTTTACTTCCGGTTTTTCTATTGAAGTTTTAAACTTAGCGATGTTTGCATCTAAGATTGGGGCAACTTCAGAAACCTCTTTTGTGATTTCGTGAGTACCATCTTTTTTAACAATGGCAAGAACATTGTCTTTATTGATTGATGCCGGGTTCCCTTCAAGTGTACGATAGTTGACGGCATCACCATTGTAGGTTATGATACATGGAATAACCTCAAAAGGCACAGCCTTAAAAATCACGTCGTTTTCCGGGAGAGGAACCGGTTTATTATAGAAATTATCTATAATGGCTTGTGCACTTTCGGGCGAATCAGGCAAGGATGCTATAACAAGGTATCGGCCATAGTCATTAAAAACCACCAATACTCTTTCTTTCTGATAGGTTCTTGTTCCTCCATTATTAATAGAAAAACTGATTTTCCCGGCTTCGGGTACTGATTCGATTTTGCCTATAAAACCAGTGTTATTGCCGAGATATAAATATGTTTTACGGCCCTCTTCCTGTCCAAACAATTCAACCAGGCTGATAAAAAATATGAATAGTGTAAATATTTTTTTCATAGATAAATAATTTATTAATAAGTTTATAACCTGCTAGAAACTCGTTCTTAGAGTTAGCATGCCTCCGTTTTTTAAGGGAGAAAAGCTAAGATTTGTTTTTTCTTCTAATTTTTTTCGCTGTATTTTACTTTTACTGATGGTAAAAATTTTTACCAGATTTACAGTT
>CALRLN020000208.1:0-8868 GCA_943368675.1 Chitinophaga pinensis
ATAGTCCCAATTTATTGTTGCCATTTACGCTTCTTGCACCTGTAAATGAACCGGATGCAATTGAACCTGCACTCATTAAATCACGGGTTCTTGCATAGGTGTATGCAAACATTCCGTAGAAACCTTTCGTCCATGGTTTTTCAACTTTGAATGTCAACATTACGTTTTCACCTGCACTTTTGCTGGTAAGCACTGCTGCACGAGACACGTTATCGTTGATACGGATGGCATTACTAAGGTTGGAGCCTGTTAAGCCAGAACCAGGGAAGCGGTCACGAGTATCAGGTCCTGAAAATTTACCTGTTGCAGTTTCAAGGTTGGCATCAAAGTAGTAAGCAGAGTTAAGGAACTTGTTATACAAGAAGTCGATTGAACCAACTAAACCCAATGGAAGTTTTTGGTCAACTGCTATATTGGTTTTCCAAACCTGAGGGAATTTATAGCTTCCGTCTGTTCCTGCAATATCAAATGTAGAAGGCAGGGTAGGAGTAGAAGGAGTGTATACACTTGCATCCTGTACAAATGGAAAAGCAGTAGTATTACGTTGTTCAATAAATCCGGTTAAGATACCGTTGTTACCGATTTGGTTAGAGATGAACACATAGGGAGGACGACCTGTGAAAACACCACTACCACCACGTACCTGCGTACTGCGTTGTCCTGTTACATCCCAGTTAAAACCTACGCGTGGCTCCCACAGAATTTTTGCATCAGGTAATGTACCAGTATTGATCTTATAAGCTGCCCCTTCAGTATCTTTATAAGTCTGCGCAGAAATTACTTTGTTTTCCAATGCAGTATTACCAAAAGCAATAACACTTGCTCTTATGCCATAAGATAGTTTGAATTTGTTAGAAACCTGAAAGTCATCCTGTGCATATAAATCAAATTTGTTAACTTTTAACACTTGAAGAGGTTCAACTCCGCCCGGTAGTGCTGAGTAGCGATATTGAAACAAGTTAACAACTACACTTTTATCACCATTCATGGCTTTCGTGAAATCATCTAAAGAGTTATATACCCAAACTCCATTAGAGGCTGGGAAGAACAAGTTATTTGATTTGTAGTTTTCATAGTTAGCACCAAAAGTAAGTGTGTGCTTATTTTTGAAAAGCGTATAATTATCGGTAATATGGAAAGTACCGTAATTTAATTTATTGCTTGGTGTGAATGGATCAAATCCTACCGAAATATATGTAGCGTTATTGTTAAGAATATCAATAGTTGGGAACATCGCTCCGGCATAAGCACGGTCTTCGTTCTGATTATCATAACCTATAATAAAATTGTTAGCAGATTTGCCACCAAAAGTTGAGTTTAATTCGGCAACAATTGAACGGGTATTATCCTGAATTAAATATCCTGAATTTTTAAATGACAAAGAGTTAGCCGTAACGCGGTTACCAAAACCTGCTGAAGAACTATTACTGATAGGGACGTAATCCTGAGAGTTATGGAAAGTATAGCGAATAGTTGCTTTATGTTTGTCGCTGATGTTATAGTCTAAACGAGCAAGAAACTTATCAGATGTAGTTTCATCATCAAAGTTTTCGTAAGGACCTGTCTCATAACCGAATTTTTGCTTTACTAAGGCACTTACACCTTCAATATCAGTCTTCTCAACACGTGTCGGGTTACCTGCATTGGTAGAACCTTTAGCCACGAAAGATGAACCGGGAACTGTTCTTCTCTGGAATTCACCATTTACAAAAATGAATAATTTGTTTTTAATGATCGGTGCGCCCAAACGGAAACCTAAAACTTTTTCGTCGAATGTACCAACCGTAACAGGGAACCCTGCCGCATCTCTACCTACAAAAGTTTTGCTGTTATTGCGGAAACTATGGTAAATTGAACCGCTAACCTGATTTGTTCCTGAACGTGTCACTGCATTTAAACCAGCACCCACAAAACCAGACTGACGAACATCAAACGGAGCAACATTGATTTGAACCTCTTCTATCGCATCCAAAGAAATTGCAGTTGAGTTTGTACGCCCCCCTGCTTGTGCTTCGTTACCTAAACCAAATCCATTATTGAATACCGAGCCATCGACTGTAAAGTTGTTCAGGCGACTATCAGAACCACCGAATGAACGTCCATTTCCTTGCGGATTGTACTTTGTGAAATCGTTAATTGAGCGGCTGCCAATTGTTGGAAGTGCCTGCAAAGCCTGTTTGTTGATAGTTGTAGATGCACCAGTACGTTCAGAACTGAAAATATCACTTCTTGAAGACGTTACTTTTACTTCCTGAAGCACTGAACCTTCTTCATCCATCTTAAGATCAACGTTAGAAGCAGATCCCAAGCTGGTAATGATACCCTCTTTAACAGCATCTTTAAAACCAACAAAAGTTGCTGTAACTTTAAAAGGACCACCGATACGAACAGCAGGAAGCACATAACGACCAGTAGCGTTAGTGATAGTACCATACTTAGTACCGGATGGTTCATGGATAGCAACAACTGTTGCACCCGGAAGAGCTGAGCCATCGGCCGCAGTTACTATACCGCTGATAGAAGAGGTAGTAACCTGGCCAAAGCCTTGAAAAGCAAAGAAAATCCCTACGAGAAGTGTAAAGGCTCCTCGCAAAAAAGTAAATTTTTGCATCATGTTTTTTTTGGAGTTAGAAATGTTTGAAGTAAAATTCATCAAGCAGAATTATATTGCCGATACAAATGTCTTAAAAATTTTCCCTAAATAAAACAAGCACCTATGTGTTTTATTAACATAAGTGCCTGGTTTATAGTAATTTATAGAATATGTAATGAAAAATATTGTTTAAGTGATATTTTTCGGTATTAAGAAATTGTTATGCATGCCTAATATTACTTAGGCCCCCATAATTTTATGACCCATTTTATCTCTTTTGGTCTGTAGGTATTTTTCATTATAAGGATTAGCCGAAATTTCGATAGGAATAGTATCCACAATTTCTAACCCATAACCGATTAAGCCAGCTCTTTTTTTAGGATTATTAGAAATCAGTCTTATTTTTTTTATACCCAGATCTCTTAATATCTGCGCCCCTACACCATAGTCTCTTTCGTCCATTTTAAAACCCAATTCGAGATTTGCTTCTACGGTGTCTCTGCCCATTTCCTGCAATTTATATGACTTCAGTTTGTTCAATAGCCCAATGCCGCGCCCTTCCTGATTCATATACAATACTACACCTTTTTCGTTTTTTTGAACCATTTCCATAGCGGCATGTAATTGTGGCCCGCAGTCACAACGGCACGAACCAAAAATATCTCCGGTTACACAAGATGAATGCACACGCACCATTACAGGCTCATTGGGTTCCCATGTGCCCTTTATTAATGCTAAATGTAACTGGTCGTTGTCTAACTGACGATACGCAATCATATCAAAATACCCGAATTCAGTAGGCATTTCTACACCGATTTCTCTTTTAATTAATGATTCTTTTTGCAGGCGATACTCAATGAGGTCTTTAATGCTGACCAGTTTCATATTAAACTTGTCTGCAATTTCACGCAGTTGGGGTAAGCGTGCCATCGTACCGTCTTCGTTCAGAATCTCTATCAATACACCAACAGGCTGTAAACCCGCCAGAACAGCCAGGTCAATGGTTGCTTCTGTGTGTCCCGTTCTACGTAGTACACCTCCGTCAGCGGCTTTCAATGGGAAAATATGTCCCGGACGGCCAAAGTCTTCGGGTTTAGTGTCAGGCATTGCAAGTGCCTGAATCGTTTTGGCACGGTCGCTGGCTGAAATGCCGGTGGTGCAACCATTGCCCAATAAATCGATAGATACTGTAAAAGCGGTTTCGTGTTGAGCAGTATTTTTACCTACCATCATGCTTAGTTCTAATTCTTCGCACCGCTTGGCGGTAATAGGCGTACACATTAAGCCACGTCCCTCTTTTATCATGAAATTGACCATTTCGGGAGTGATTTTTTCAGCAGCACACACAAAATCCCCTTCATTTTCACGGTCTTCATCATCTACTACAATCACTATTTTTCCATTGCGAATATCCTCAATCGCATCTTCTATAAGGTCTAAATGCATTATAATAATTACTGGTTTTGTTTGTAAAACAGATTGCGTGGCGAAAACGTTTGTAAAGGTACGAGTTTTCAATAAAACACTTAGTATATTGCAATAATTGGCCTCCGGAATTTTAAATGAAATAGTATAATGGTAGATGAAAACCTGAAAATATGCCATCTTGAAGAGAAGTATTTTGAAAAACTGGATAAGTATTTAAACAACCTAAGTGTAGTTACCCTTAGCAGATTTGCCCCTCACTCTTTTGATTTGCCCACTATCCGACAATTTTATTTGCCCGAAAATCATCATACAGGATTTATTATAGAGCATATATTCACACAAACCATAGTTGCCTATGCTATTATCAAATATGGATATGTGCGGCGGGATGAGCAACGATTGAAAAGCTATGACCTAGACCTATATCCTGAAACTGATTGCACTTTTGCTCCCTCAATAGCAGACGACTGGCAAGGTAAAGGAATAGGGAAAATGCTATTTCAGCACATTAAAGAGGAAATGCAGAAAAAAGGCATGAAGCGAATGATTCTTTGGGGTGGGGTTCAGACATCAAATGAAAAGGCCGTGACTTTTTATCAGAAGCTTGGATTTAATAAGATAGGCAATTTTGAGAATAAGGGAATTGATAATTATGATATGGTGTTTGAGTTATAAAATTATGGTTTGAAAAGAAACTTTCAAAAATTCTTGGAAGTTTGTTTTATGTTATTTTATATTTGTATATGAAAACGGAAGAAATCAAACAGCAGTTTGTACAGGCCTGGGGTGTACTCGGGACCTCATGGGGTATCAGCCGTTCTATGGCGCAGGTACATGCTTTGCTTTTGCTGAATAAGGGCGAGTTGAGTACAGAGGAGATAAGGGAGGAATTGAAGCTGTCGAGAGGAAATGTGAATATGGTACTGAGAGACCTTATAGGTTGGAATCTTATCTATAAGCAAACAAAGCCCGGGGACCGAAAAGAATATTTTATCGCTGAGCACGATATATGGCAAATTGCTGTCAGAATAATTACTGAGCGTAAAAAACGGGAGATAATGCCTGCCAAGCAGACCGTGAAAGTATTGATGAACAATACTGCTGATGCCAAAGATGCTGAACAATTGCATATAAAAACCATGTTGAGCGAATTGAGTAGTTTTATTGAGCAGATGGATTCTTTGAGTGATTTATTGCTAAAAGCCGAAAGAAATAAGCTTTTGAAAAATGTATTAAAGCTGATGAGTTAATTTTTTTATTATAAACTTCCGAAGATTCCTGAAAATATGAGAACTTTAAATGGTCATAAACTACTGGTAGATGAAGATTGTCTGATGTGTCGCTTATACGGAAAGGGCTTTGAAAAAGTAGGTTGGGTTGATAAGGAAACATTTAATCCGTATCAGACTTTTATTCATTCAGGAGTTTCAAATCTCGATATGGAAAGAGCAAGAAATGAAATTGCTCTGGTTGATACACAAACTAATACAGTAAGATATGGAATAGATGCGTTGGCACATATTATTACAAACCGATTCCCAGCATCAGGTAATTTACTCAAAAGCAGACCTGTTGATTTCTTTCTGAGAAAACTGTATCGTTTTATTTCATTTAACCGTAAAGTAATAGCTCCCGGTAGACCTAAAGATAATGTGCGGGTATGTGCACCTGATATGAGTATAAGATATAGAATAGCTTATATTTTGTTCGTTGTGCTTTGCTCATCACTTGTGCTTTATGGATTTACTCAACCGCTCAATAATTTTATGGGTCTTCAAAGCCATCTTGGTAGAGAGGTCGTGATTTGCGTGGGTCAGATTTTCTGGCAGATTATATTCCTGAAAAACCTGCTCAGAGGCAAGCTTTTGGAATATATCGGCAATATGATGACCGTTTCAATGATTGGTACCCTGCTTCTTTTACCTATGCTTTTGGTAAAAGGCTTAGCCCCTCTGTTTCTCCTTGTTTATTTTATCGGGGTCGTAAGTTTTATGCTTTGGGAGCATATCAGACGAAGCAAAATATTACAGATTGGCTATTATCCTACTATTTCATGGCTGGTATACAGAATAGTGGTTTTAGGCCTGATTATCTTTTTAAATTGATTTCAACCTTAAAGAAAATGAAAATTGTCATAGCAGGTGGAACGGGCTTTCTGGGTAAAGCGCTCCGGAAATATTTTATTGAGAAAGGAAATGAAGTTTTGGTTTTGACACGCAAACCAATAGAACCTAATCACATACAATGGGATGCCTTTAGTATAGGCGAATGGACAAAAGTATTGGAGGGTACAGATGTATTGATTAATCTGACTGGCAAATGTGTTGATTGCAGATATACCGAAGAAAACAAAAAAGCAATTCTCGATTCAAGAGTACAAAGTACTGAGGTTTTGCAAAAGGCTATCAATCTATGTGAAAATCCTCCGAAAGTATGGTTGAATTCAAGTAGTGGAACTATCTATGTACACGCTGAATCGCAAAAGATGGACGAAGATGAAGGAATTATTGGGGATGATTTCTCAATGAATATCTGTAAAAACTGGGAAAAGGCTTTTTTTCAGGATGAAAGTGTGCCAATCAGAAAAGTGGCTTTAAGAACAGCTATTGTACTGGGTAATGAGGGTGGAGGGTTTCCTAAAATGAAAACCCTAAGCCGCTTAGGATTAGGCGGGAAACAGGGCAATGGCCAACAAATGATAAGCTGGATTCATGAAAAAGACTTTTGCAGAGCCATTGAATTTATTATTGAGCATAACAGTTTGACTAAAAAAGTAAATATTGCCACATCAAACCCTCTGAAAAATGAGGATTTTATGAAGCGTCTGCGAAAATCAATTAATATGCCCATTGGTATTAATAGCCCCGTATTTCTTTTAGAACTGGCAGCTCTTTTTATCAGAACCGAATCAGAACTGATATTAAAAAGCAGGAATGTGTATCCTAAAAGACTCATTGAAAATGGATTTCAGTTTGAATTCCCGACTATTGAGCAAGCTTTCGCAGATTTAAACTAACAAAAAATGGAGGTTTTCGACCTCCATTTTTTATATAACTAAATATTATTTTTTCTCGAAATCTCTGTGATTAGATTCCTCATACAATCTTTCTTTCGGAAGACTTCTGAAGTAATCATAAGTAATGGCTAAGCCTTCTGCACGACTTACCTTTGGCTCCCAACCCAATATCTCTTTGGCTTTGGTAATATCAGGCTGACGTTGCTTAGGATCATCTTTAGGTAATGGCTTATGAACAATCTTCTGATCTGTGCCAGTGAGCTTGATGATTTCTTCAGCAAATTGCTTAATCGTGATTTCAGCCGGGTTACCGATATTCACCGGATAAGCGTAATCAGATAACAATAAGCGATAAATACCTTCAACCAGATCGGCCACGTAGCAGAAAGAGCGCGTTTGTGAGCCGTCTCCGAAAATTGTTAAATCCTCACCACGCAATGCCTGACCGATGAAAGCTGGTAATACACGGCCGTCATTCAGGCGCATACGTGGGCCATAGGTATTGAAAATACGTACAATTCTCGTCTCAAGGCCATGATAAGTATGGTAAGCCATGGTCATTGCCTCCTGGAAGCGTTTCGCTTCGTCATATACACCACGAGGGCCAACCGGGTTTACATGTCCCCAGTATTCTTCGGTTTGCGGGTGTACCAGTGGGTCACCGTATACTTCAGAAGTAGAAGCAATAATTACACGGGCTTTTTTTACACGTGCAAGTCCTAGACAATTATGAATACCCAATGAACCCACTTTAAGGGTCTGAATTGGTATCTTCAGGTAGTCAATAGGGCTAGCAGGTGAGGCAAAATGAAGAATATAATCCAATTCGCCGGGCACATGAATAAACTTGCTTACATCGTGGTGATAAAACTCAAAGTTCGGGTGTTTAAATAAATGTTCGATATTGCGTAAGTCTCCGGTTATGAGATTGTCCATAGCAATAACGTAGTATCCTTCTTTGATAAACCTATCGCAAAGGTGGGAGCCTAAAAAACCTGCACCACCCGTAATGAGAACTCTTTTCATAGAAATGTATTAAATTTCCCCTGTGCAACATAATAGGAGGGAAAGCTGGCAGGGTAGGGGAGGGTTATACCTGTATCGCTTTCCTGTATATTCTATTTAAGCTTTTACTGTTTCTCTACCAATGCTATAATAGGTATAGCCCAATTCTTTCATATCTTTCAACTCATACAGGTTACGGCCGTCAAAGATTACTTTGTTTTTCATGGCGCCTTCCATTTTTTCATAGTCTGGAGTGCGGAATTCAGGCCATTCAGTCATGATCATTAGCGCATCTGCACCCTGAATCGCTTCGTAAGGGTTCTTGGCATATTTTACTTTTTTGCCTACCACTTCACGTACATTATCCATCGCCTCAGGGTCATAAACTACTACTTTAGCGCCTGCTTTTCTTAGTTCTTTGATATTGTATAGAGCCGGTGCTTCGCGAATATCGTCAGTATGCGGTTTAAATGCCAGCCCCCACAATGCTATGGTTTTACCTTTCAGGTCACCGTTGAAGAATTTCTTCAAATGCGGCATCAGCTTGGTTTTTTGCTTTTCATTTACTTTCATTACCGATTTCAGAATCTTGAAATCGTAATCAAATTCGTTGGCAGTTTTTTCAAGTGCCTGAACATCTTTAGGGAAGCAACTACCGCCATAACCGATTCCTGCAAATAAGAAACGTTTTCCGATACGGCTATCAGTACCTATTCCTCTTCGGATATCGTCAACATTGGCATCGGCTTTTTCGCAAAGGTTCGCAATTTCGTTCATAAAAGTGATTTTCATTGCCAAAAACGCATTTGCTGCATATTTTGTCATT
>CALRLN020000209.1:0-8846 GCA_943368675.1 Chitinophaga pinensis
GTTGCTTTAGGTTTAGTAAGTGTTTTGTTATTAATTGTGGCGTTTACGTTTCGGGAGTAGTGATTTGTCTGATTGATTTATTCTATCCGAACTTTGATTTATCCACTTATGCTCACTATCAATTCATCACAATAGTGAATACATTCTTACCTTTTTGAGAAAGGTTTTTGCTGTTCAGAATAATGCGCTGAACCGGATGATTATCCCATTTCGTTTTAAAACTCTTATATTCCATACCTTCTGTTGACGGCAGGTCTGTTGAGACAGCCCAGTTTCTGGCATCATAAGCTAAAGTTACTTTTTGCTTCTTTGGAGTCGTCAGTATAATTTTGCCCGGCGTATCGGTATTAATCTCACAAACGGTCATAAATACCTGTTCCAAGGAATTGGGGTTCCGGCTTAAAGTATAATCATCAGTAATTTCTACCTGATTTTTTGTTTTATTGAGTTTTACAGTACGGTTCCAGGTCTGTACACCTGCTTCTTTATCGTATGATGGCGCAATATCCATACTTAATGTTGCTTCCTTGTCATTTATTGTGCTTTTCACACCAATGCCCTCGTACTGCCGCCCTGCAATTTGTGCCTTACCATTGATGATAGGCAGATTATGGTATTGCGATTGTGTAAACCATAATTCGTAGCGCTTTGACGAAAAAGTACGGGCGGTATAATTGCCTCTCCCGGCATCTATAATCACAGGCTCGCCATTAGCATATAAAAGAAAATCGCCGACATCATTATGGTTATGGCTTTCTGCATTATGCCCCGCATGAGTAGCCAGATAAAATCCGTTTGACCCACGTGTAGTAAGTACCTGAATATCGTTAAACCAGGCATCGGCATTGGGTACATAAGTATTGCCGGTCGTGGGCATTTTGCTTACTGACAATATATTGGCAATCCGGCGCATACGATGAAAACTACCGTTTGAACCTGCTGTTGAGGGGAAATGTTGAAATGCCCATAACCCAAATTGTGAAAGTTTTTCATCTTTTAATGCTTGTCCGAAACGATAGAGCATTAGTCCGTCGGGTCTTAGTTTCGGGTCTGCATCAGCAAAATTAACAAAGTAATCGTCGGCTATGTGAGTTTTGTAAATATAGGCAGCCAGCTTTTGTACTATCGGTTGTTCGTAGATATTTATTTTTCCATTTGAGGCACTCGATAATGTTTCAAGTGCATCAAAAACACAGGCACCTGCAGCAAACCAATAGCTTGGGCCTTCGTCGCAACCACCGTCATCGCCAAGACTATTGAGGTAGGAATCCATGAAAGCAGAAAATGTGTAGGCATTGGCTACCCTCTTGTTTTCATCAGATTCCAAAAATAAATCAGCTATCAGCAAATTAGAAACTATCCACGGATTCCAGTTATTCACAGGATTCTTTTTGCTCAGGTAGCCATACCGCTCTGCCTGTTTTAGTGGCTCAAAAATCTTGTGGTTGGTTTCAGCATAAATTCTCTTACGAATAAGCGGGGATATCTTGCCAAGTTTGTCGCCAACAAAATAGTCAGTCAAGCCTAAAACTGAGGCAGTTTCGGCACCAAACAAATCTACGGTCGGGTCTTCGGCATCAGGCAATCCACTTTTAGCTTTTTGAACATTTAAGTGAGCCGGTACACCCCAGTACGTTTCCTCACAGATAGCCCAGACATAGTTCATTATATCTTCTGTAAAACGTCCTTTGCCCTCTACCGACTCGGCCAATACCAAATCTATCAGATTGGTACGACGACCAAACGATATTTTTGAATGCTCTTCTCTGTCACCCGAGCGCACATAATTCATCAGAATTGTGGCTGATAGCTGTGGCATTTCTTTCTTTGCAGCTTCTTCCCCTGCTTTAATAATACCCCGAATCAATGAGTCCGGCAGGGCAGCTTTCCATTCTTCGGGTGTTTTAGGATAGGGCTTCCATTGGCTTTTTGGAATAATACTTGCCTTGTAAGATTCTAAAGAGTATTTGGTACTTAATATATTTCTTTGCGTAACCTGAGCCTGACAAAGCACAGAGATACTCATTAATAAGATTGCGAGGAAATTTCTCATAGTATTTTCGGGGTTGAATGATGTTTATTATTTCCAGTCTTTTAAGGCAGGAATACTTTGTTTATTATCATTTTTAGCACCTTCAGGAATGAGCAAAACGGTAAGGTTATTTTTACTATTAGGGGGAAGTATGGCTTCAAATCCGACCAGAATAGTACCCGGGTTGAGAGCGTCATAATCGTGAGCGCCTTTGGTTGACCATGTTTTGATTGTTGCATTGGCAGGCTCCAGAACTTTCAGCATTAGTTTTTTACCTTTTTGTATAAGTGTAGTTGCCCCATTCGCCTCTAGGCTTACCTCGGCCGGAGTCAGCATTGCCCAACGTACCGTGGTCTGATGTTCAGCAGTTGTTATTTCGTCTTTTACTGCTACGTACTGCTTGTCAATAATGGCTATACCTCTGTTTAGAATGTTGGTTTTGTCTTTATATACAGCGCTGATATCGCTCACCGCACTTAAAAAATCAGGTTTAGATGTATATTGCTGAATGTCGGCATAACCTTCAACTCTTTGAAATTCGTTGTCAAAAGCCAGGGTGCTATGCGCTAAATTATTATAACGGTATACCTGCCAACGCTCAGAGTTCTGCGCCATACCCCATAACTTCACACCTTTCGACTCGAGAGATTCGTATTCCTGCATGCCGAAATCCATTGACCATCGTTCACCATTGGCATCCATTACAAAAGACCCAATATCCATATGCCCATGGCTAACCGATGGCGAGCCGGTTTTGAAACCTACATAAATAGCATTGGGGTCTGTCCATGAGGTACGCATCATGGCCACAGGATTTTTACCCTGCCCTACCCACATCAACTGTTTTGGTGCATTTACTTTATCTAGCGACATATCTTTGCCCCATAGCATAGCAGCAGGCAGGAGTCTGTCACGACCCAATGATTTCGAATTATTGAGGTAATTTTTCTCAACATACAAAAGACTGTTGTCTTTATTACGATTAGCAAACCAGAACATGGCAGGGTTCAAATCAGCCCCATTTCCGGCATCAGAATAATTAAAATTTTTGCCTGAAGTACCAACCATATTCTGTAAATATCCGGCTGTTTTAAGAAATCCTTCTGAATCAGATAAACCGAAATCATTGCTGAACACTTTCTGAACAGCGCTTAAAAACATGACATTGAAACTGGTGCCATAACCCCAATAACTATACCCTTCCGGATAAGCCCCTTCGGGTTTATAATCATTCATTGGTAGTTTAATGGATTCGATAGCTCTGTCAATGATTTGTATGGCTAAAGTAGGATTATCCTCATAAACTGCCAGGGCTCCATACGTCATTCCCGCATTACATACCTGATTCCAGTTGTTTGAAACTTTCAGCCAGTAATTATATTTCTTATCCAGTGAAGGTTCAATACCCTTTTTCAGGATAGCGTCTCTGATAATATCCCTTGATGATTGAGATAAATCCGGATACAACCAGTCATAACCAATAGCAACACCCATTGTCATTTCTGCTACGTCTAAAAAGTGAGTCGGATTCCAGTCACTAAACCCAGCGACTTTGACTAATTCCTGTTCTGCTCTGGAGAGATATTTCTTATCATTGGTTGTACGATAAGCGTAAGAAAGATAAAAGATCCGGCGGAGACATTCTCTGGAAGTAGCCAGCAGACGACGGCCAATCTGTACACGTTCTAATGTTGGAGTATTAATCAATCGTTCACTTTCGGTAATAATTACCTGATGGATTTTTGCCCAGTTCTTGTCTGCGGTAATATTTTTAAGAATAGCTTTCTCTTCACCTTGTAATAAAAGGATTCGAGGATGGTTCGGCACTTTTACTTCCTCTTTCAGATGAAGTAATTGTCCGGAGGCCTTGAACACAAAGAGCAATGAAATCAGAAAAACCAAAAATCTTTTCTCCATTGGTTTGTTGGTTGGGTTGAATAGTATGGTTGAGTTGATATGGTTGTTTCATAGGCAAGGTGCAAAACGTGCCTTAAAAACTGTAGGGGTTCAAAATTTTGAACCCCTACAGGAAGTCCCCTATACATAATCGTCAGTAGAGACAAGGCATTGCCTTTGTCTTTGCAATGAATGACAAACAATTATAGTAAATATAACAGAACTATTTTTGAAGCAAACATAATCCCAAATTCCTTCGGGACTATGCCCAATATTTTATCACCACTTCGGGTTCTGTTTCAGGCTCGGATTGAGAGAGATTTCGTTGATTGGTAAAGGCCATAGATAATCCTTCTCAGCATCGAACTTGCGGAAATTTGCGTTCTGCACCAGAATATAGTTATCTGGTGTCAGGTTAACTGTTACCGAAGTACCGAATTCGTCTTTGAAGAAATAGTTACCCAAAACAGGCTTAGGTAATTCTGTTTCAGCTACTTTCCAACGGATAATATCCCAATAACGCATACTTTCCTGCGCTAATTCAACACGACGTTCACGACGAATTTCGTCACGCATATCCAAACCATTCGTACTTACAAATGCATTACTTAGTTTAGCAATTTTTCCTCTGTTGCGTAACAGGTTAACAGAGATTTCTAAATCCGCATCACTGATTTGTCCTTCCAGTTCAAATTTTGCTTCAGCATAAGTCAGTAATACCTCAGCATAGCGTAAAACCGCCCTGTCCATCAATGAGTTCTGCGTGGTCCAGTCATCAATATTTGAATATTTTCGAAAAGTAAATCCGGTTTTGTTAAATACCAGTGGTGCCACATCAAAAACAGGTTTGGTACCCATGTAGGCATCACCTCTTTTCATGAAAGTTGCCGACATACGCTCATCACGATTAGCAAATACATCTAGTGAAACCACCGGAGTCTTATATAAAGGCGACTTACTGATTGGTAAACCGTCTTTCATCAGGTAGGCATCAGCCAGACTTTTGGTTGGGCTTAAATTACCGTTTTCCAGACTGCCTCTGTAGTAGGCATGAGTACTTACCCTGTCAGCTACAGTTACACCATATTGCCTTACAATGATATTCTCACGGTTTTGGCGGCCTTCGCCTTCATATTGAAAAATATTGAAATAGCTGGCAAATAAATCATGTTGTTTGCTATCCATTACGGCTTTCGCAGCGGCTACAGCTAATGTAAGATGTGCGTTAGGATCGCCATACTTATGGAATTTTGATCTTGTACCTTCAAAAAGTGCAACTCTTGCCTTGAATGCTAAGGCAGCAGTATTCGAGATACGTCCGTAATCGGCTGTGCCCAATGCTGTGGGTGTAGGTAGTTTGCTTGCCGCGAAATCCAGGTCCTGATAAATCTGAGCATAGATTTCCGCTCTTGCTGAAGCGGGCGCTGTTAATTCAGTTGAATTGTCCTCTAGTGTTTTCAGAATCAAAGGTACATCTCCATATTTTTGTACTAATGAATAATAAGCCCAGGCTCTGAAAAATCTTGCTTCTGCTGTATAACGGTCAATAACTGCCTGTCCTGCCGATGCGGCACGAGGCGCCTTTTCGATAATATTGTTAGCGGCTCTGATTAATACATACGGGGTATTATAGTTCCCGTCGGTAGCAGGTGCTATGCGCGACCCATCACTGATATTATTTGATGCCAGACCTACGGCATCATCAGACCATACATCTTCTGTATTGAAGCCCGGTAAAAAAGTATATAAATAATTGGCAGCCGATTTCAGGTCTGACTCTGAGCGCCAGAAGGTGGCATCGCTGATATTGGTTTCAGGCAACCTGTTTACATCACAAGCGGTTACTCCAATCAAAACATCAAAGACTAAGGTTATATGTTTTATGAATGATTTCATATCTGGATAATTGAAAATTTAAAACAGCTCTGATTAAAATGAAAGATTTAAACCAATGGATGCCGTAGCAAAGAACGGATAGTCGTTGTCGACATTATCTCTTGCTTCAGGGTCAAATAAACCTTTGAATTTACCCAAAGCAGATATTGTGAGGAGGTCCTGCCCGGAAAAGAAGAATCTCGCCCTTGAAACCTTGATTTTAGATGTCCAGGCTACAGGAAGCGTATAACCCACCTGTAAGTTTTTCAATCGTGCATAGCTCGCATTCAATACCCATTTATCAGATGATAAATAATTGTGTGTGGCACCAACATAAGGTCTTGGATAAAGTGCATCCTGGTTTTCTGGCGTCCAGTAATCACTATGTACGGCCAGAGGTTGTTTCCAGGTAACCAGAAGCGGCGCAATGTTTTCTGTAGAAGGCCTGTAACTGCGTTTACCCACACCCTGTACAAAAGCAGAGAAATCTATATTTTTCCATTGAAAACCGACTGTAACACCAAACAGATAACGAGGCTGTGTAGTGCCTAACAATACAAGGTCACCATGATTCTCAATATTTCCATTACCTATGGTTAGCCTGCCGTCACCGTTTTTATCTATGTACTTTACATCACCTGCTCCGGTGCGGTTATCCTGAAAAGCCCATGCTTTTACTTCATCCGCACTTGTAAAATACCCTGCTGTTTCATAACCCCAGATAGTATTCAGCGGGTAGCCTTCAATCAAGCTGTTAGTTCCTGCTCCAATTACCCGGCGACCAGAGAAATTTATCAGCTTATTTTGATTATCAGATAAATTAGCAGCAACATTATAGGAGAAATTATTACCGATTGTACCACGATAGCGAGCTTCTAACTCCCATCCCCATGACTTCAGCTCTCCATTATTCTTACGAGGTGTACCAATACCGATTACTGCAGGCAATTGCTGAGGTGTAAGCATATTACGGTTATACTTTACGTAATAATCGGCAGTAACCTGTAATTTATTCTGGAAGAACCCTAAATCGGCACCGAAGTTTGAAGTCTCGATTGTCTCCCATGATAATTGCGCTGACGGAATAGCATTCTGGTAAATGTATGAGGTACGGGAATCACCCAAAACCAGGTTATTATTTCGGCTCAATTGATTCAGGTAATCATAGTAGCCCAATGTATTACCTAAAGCGCCGCCTAAACGCCCCCATGAAGCTCTTAATTTTAACTCGGAAATGAATTTCAAAGAGTTTGAGAACCAGGCCTCACGGTGGATATTCCAACCGGCAGATGCAGAAGGAAATACCTTTACCCGATAACCAGGTGCTAGTCTCGAACTTTCGTCAGAACGAAGGGTACCTTCAATCAAATATTTGTCAGCATAGCTATAGTTTATTCTGCCGAATACAGACTGATAAGCATAAGCATAGATATTCTGACTGTTACTCTTGGTTTTGTCGTCTCCCAGATTCAATGTAGGTAAATCGTTACTTACAAGATTTGATGCGGTGGTGGTGAAAGCCGAGTAACGGAAATCTTCCCATTGATAACCCGCAAACAAACCAAGTGTATGTTTACCGAATTGCCTGTCATAATTAGCCAGAAATTGCAGGTTGTAATTGGTGGTCAGTTCATTCGATAACTGGAAAGAGTTAATCTGGTTCAAATAGCTCAGGATTCTTGATTTACCCCAAAGTGGTACAGTACGGTTAAAGATTTCTCTGTCACCCCGGCGATATTGCGTACCTAAAACAGCTCTTAAGTTTAAACCTTTAATGATCTCAGCCGCTTTCAATGTAAATACACCATCAAAATAATTACGTTTGTATTCGTTATATCCGCCTGCCTCTAATGACGCATAAGCGGTAGCGGCTGAACCTGCTCCATTATAGCGTCCCTCTGGAGTAAAGAATGGTGTCCGTGTTCTCAGACGATAAATCTGATAAATAAGACCCTGCCCGTTTAAACCTGCAGATGAAGCCTCCTGTTTATCGTTAGTATAAGACAAACGAGTATCAAGAGAGAAAGTTTTATTTAATTGCGCACCCAGATTTAAACGAAGGTTGTACCGATTATAACTGTCAGGTCCTACCTTAAAAACACCGCTTTTGCCATAATAACCACCTGAAAGCAAGAAGTTTAATTTATCTGTTCCACCTCTTACTGTCAGGTTATGTGTTCGCATCGACGAGTATTTTCTTAAAATCTGGTCTGCAAGTGGCACCTGATTGTAAAAAAGATAGGTACTTGTATCAACAGGGTTAACTATGTAAGGGATTCCGTCTTTAATGCGTTGAATATCGTCTGCCGTATATTCCGGACCACTGCCCGAATTAGCCCGGGCAAGGTTAGCAAATTCTGCTTCTTCCAGTAATGACATCCTGCCCGGTACATTAATAGACCAGTCAGTACCTTGTTGCGCTAAATAATCAAAGCTTATTTTTCCGGCTTTGCCCTTTTTGGTGGTTACTAATATTACACCACCCGCAGCCTGAGCACCGTATATAGCTGCGGCGGCAGCATCTTTTAATACACTGATGCTCTCCACATCGTTAGGATTCATGGTTTGCAGAGTACTGCTTGGCACAGCTACACCGTCTAAAACTAATAGCGGACTTACCGAGCCATTGGCTGTAGTAGTACCACGAATCTGAATACCAATATCTTCACTTCCGGGCTGCCCACTTGTACGGGTTATAATTAAACCCGGGCTCATTCCCTGCATGGCAGTAGCAAGATTGCTCGCAGGACGGTTCTCGATAGCGGCAGCATCAATGCTTGATACGGCACCCGTCATATTGGCTTTTTTCTGAGTACCATATCCTACTACTATTACCTCATCCAACGATTTCAGGTCAGAACCTAATACTATATTAATCGTAGACTGACTTCCAACAGTGACTTCCTGTTTTTCATAACCTAAAAAGCTAAAAACCAGAACCGACTTATCATTAGGCACAGTGATTGAATAATCACCTTGTGCGTCGGTTGTTACACCACGGGTTGTGCCTTTAATTGTAACACTTACGCCCGGCAGACCCTCT
>CALRLN020000210.1:0-8808 GCA_943368675.1 Chitinophaga pinensis
TATCTCGTTCTTATTGCTGGTTGTAGTAGTTGGTGCTTATTTTATTTATAATTATCAGCGATTAAAACGAAACAAACTGGCCCAGCAGCTTACTTTTGAACTAAAGGAGGCAGAGCGCTTAGCTGAGCTTGATACACTTAAAACCCGTTTTTTTGCCAATGTATCGCACGAATTCCGCACGCCACTCACGCTTCTGGTCGGGCCACTGTCTGATTTAAAGAAAAAGTTTCCGAAAGAAGAACTCATCAACCTGATGCAGCGGAATCTGGAAAGATTACAGACACTTATCAATCAGTTACTCGATTTGTCGAAACTGGAGGCTCATAAAATGGACCCGCATATACAGCAGGGCGACCTGGCTTATTTTCTGAGGAATCTTCTGGCTTCGTTTGAATCATTAGGCGAAAGCAAGGGGATACATTTTAATTATCCCAGGCGTATTGATTCACATATTGCGTATTTTGATGCTGATAAAACTGAAAAAATCGTAACCAATCTTATATCTAATGCCTTTAAGTTTACTCCTGAGAAAGGCGAGATAGATGTGGCTATTGTTTTTACTGACACCCGGTTTACGCTGAGCATTAAAGACACCGGCATTGGTATTGACAGCGAACGACTGCCGCATATATTTGACCGTTTTTATCAGGTAGATAACAGTAACAGACGAAACTATGAGGGAACAGGCATAGGGCTGTCGCTGGTAAAAGAATTGGTAGAGGTGTTGAAGGGGAATATTAAAGTAGAGAGCCAGCCCGGAATAGGTACGGCTTTTACGGTAAGTATTCCGTGCGATAAGCTGAGCTGGGAGAAATATCTGAGTAACGAACCACTGGCAATAAAGGAAGCCGAGAATAAAGCTGAGATAGCGCAGAATCAGGCCATTGCTGATAAAAAAGCAGATAGTGAATTACCTATTCTGCTGATTGTAGAAGACAATGCCGACCTGAGAACATATATCAGGAGCCATTTTGAGCAGACCTACCAGATTGCAGAAGCGGCTGACGGACAGGAAGGCTATGAAAAAGCGATTGAACTCGTGCCGGATTTAGTGATTTGTGACCTGATGATGCCACGGCTGGATGGGTTTGAGTTTTGCAAGCTGGTGAAGTCGGATATACGGACTAACCATATTCCGGTGATTATGCTCACTGCCAAGGCAGCGCTTGAAGACAGACTGGAAGGCCTGGAACTGGGCGCTGATGATTATCTGGCAAAACCGTTTAATACGGAAGAGTTGCAGATCAGGATACGAAACCTGATCAACATCAGGCAGGTATTGCGCGAAAAGTATAGCCAGCAGATTGCTGAAAGTATAGTGAAAACCACTGCAAAGGATGATACGGCAAATAGTTTGTTTTTACGCAAGCTGAGCAGTATTATTGAGAAGTATATCGGCGACAGCAGCTTTAATGTGGAGATACTGGCTGAGGAAATGAATATGACGTCGGTGCAGGTGCGCCGGAAGTTAAAGGCATTGACCAACCAGACTGCCATAGAGTTTATCAGGAATTACAGGCTCGAAAAAGCGGCTGCAATGCTCAGCACGAAGCTGACGAGTGTTTCGGAAGTGGCTTATCTGGTAGGCTTTGAGAGCCTGCCGTATTTCTCGAAAGTATTTCAGGAGAAATTCGGCAAGCTGGCTTCGGAATGGGGTGAGTAGGAGAGGGACATTATTTCTTCTATTGCTCTTCAACAAAGAATGTTGTTTAATCTATTATGAGTATGGGTAAGCTATTAGGAATGAAAATATTGTACAGAATTATACAGATTTAGTAAGGCGCATTTTTGCAAATCTAACTATTTGAAGGAGAAAATGAGAAAAGTAACAATCCGGAACTTTGCGATTGCTACTTTCCCATATCATTAGTTCAGAGGAGGAATATATTTCAAACATGAAGTTTCAGAATGAACCCGCTCTTTTGTTTTAACCTTTTTGCTGCTACAACTCTATCGATTATTTACTAATAAACCCTTCCTCTAGCATTTTATCATAGACTACTTTGGCTATTTCGGCTACCATTTTATCAACTCCTTCAGGATTAGTAGTTTTTGTGAGTCCTGCCCAGATAATTCTATCTTCTTTGATAGAGTAGATGTTTACTTCAATGGTATAGGTTCTGGTTGTAAAGTAGCGGTTCGGACTAGAATAATACATCCAGCTTCTGCGGTAATAGCCACCAAACGAACGATAATATATAGGATAAGATGAGATAACCCCTGGCATATAATTCACTTCTTTATCAACATCAACCAGTCTCATAATAACAGCCCCGTCAAAATGATCAGCTTTGATTTTTTCTATGATCTGCTTTTCATCTTTTTCGTTGATGCTCTGGTTTAAATAATTATAAGACACAACCCCCTTTCCCTGAAGATACTTAACCATCTGATCTTCAGCTTTATGGCGGCTGGTTTCATTTTTAAGCATGGCAACCACCAATACTTTATTCAGCTTATCAATAACAACGGTTTTGTCAGGTTCTCTCCAGCTACTTGTAATCCGGGTAGTTGTACAAGACATCAGACTAATGCCACACAGGCAGGCAAGTAAAAATATGGACTTTTTCATGATTATTATTGGTAAGAATATAAGATTTTTTATGGATTCAAAAATTAATAGTTTAACAGAGCAGTTGCTTCTTATTCATCAATTTCCATTTTCTTTTGCAAAATCAAGACAGGTGTTTTGGCAAACAAAACGAGATGTTTACTGACGCTGGTATGAAATAAATTTCCCAGAAAACCTCTTTTCTCACGGGCTACCACAATTACATCTGGTTTTTGATTTCGGATATAAGTGTCTAATCCGCTGATGGTGTCTTGTCTGTGTAGATTTCTGAACACAATAGGTTTTTCTTTGAGTTTTCTTGTGATTCCTGCTATTATTTCTTCTGATGAGAAAACTTCCTGTTCCTGATCTTCATCAATATGGACAGCTTTCACTCTCGCCCCGGTCAGGTCGGCAATAGTAGTCAGATAATTGATGACTTCCACTTCGTCACCTTTCAGATCGGTTGCATAAATAATTGATTTGATTGTATCTGCCTCTATTCTGGCAGGAATAACCCATACAGGACACTTGGCACCTTTAACTACACTCAAAGTCTTTGAGCCAAATATTTCTTCAAAATCTGCGGGATGGTCTACATTCCCCATGATTATGCAATCAGCGCTCTGGTCAATAGCGGTTTCAATTATGGTAGAGCTAACCTCCCCATATAAAACTTTCGTATCACATTTTACAAGATTATTTGCGTCGCTGTCATACGGCAGGCACACACTTTGTTTGAAATTTTCCATTTCTTTCTGTGTATCTTCCCATGTTGATTCGGGCAAGGCAATGGCCATAGCTGTATCAGGAATTAGCTGTATAACATGTAAGAATGTAACTTTGCCGTCTGTTAACCGGGCAAGAGAAAGAGCAAACTCTGCCGCATATTGCGCTGAAATACTAAAGTCGGTAGGAACAAGTATTTTTTTCATTGAAATAGTTTTGAAATAGTATCAATTTCTTATTTCGTCAAATTTGGATGTTTTTTTCTACGGATATAATGATTGCCAACAGCATCCTGCCTGACCTGCATCAGATTTTCGTGTGACGGCTGTATCAAACAGCAATAATTAATTTCCTCAATAAAGACGGTAGAAAATCAATCCTCCGGAGCTTTAATCATTTAACTGATTTTAATCATAGGGTCTGCGGATAGTAATCATATCTCAGATAATTCTTCTTCAGTAACTTTATTTTTTATCATGGTATATCCTTTTGTAGTTGTTTCCGGATATCTCAATCTGCCAGTTATTATTAATGGGTGTCTGTATTTCAGAAAAAAGCAGTAAAAATATTTCAATGAAAAACTTATTATTTATTATACTTTACACGGTATATTCCTTTCAGGCCTATTCGCAGAATTTTTACCCTGCTGGCGGCAGTCAGAATTGTCAGATCAAAACTCCTGTTGATATAGATTCAGGGCACGAGCGGATAAAGAATACATTAGCCTCGGGGCCTCCAATAGTGCGGATTGCTTATATCATTCCCTCTAACAGGGTGCCGCAGGATAATTATAAGCAAAACTTACAGTTTGCTGTTGAATTGGCTCAGATGTGGTATAGAAATAATATGCAGGCGAATGGATTTGGCCCCAAAACCTTTATTTATGAAACAGAAGAAGGCACAACAAGACCAAAAATACACCTGGTGAATGCTGAGCAGACCGATACTTATTTAAGAGGAAACGACGCTTATGAATTATTTGAGAATACCAAAAATGCAGCCAAAAGCGCAGGCCTTAGCATAGATGCCGATGGCGAGGTATGGGTACTGGTTCCTGAAACAATTTTACAAAACCCCGATGGTTCGTTTATAGGAGGGATGGCTTTGGGTAGCGGCGGTGGTAGTGGAAATAACCCGGGTCTTGCCCAGTTCTCTAGCACTATTATACAACTCTTTAATCCGCAAATGATATTAACAGATACGCCGTATGCGGGTCAGTATATGCCTCAGTGGGGACCGTATCCTTTAGTTAATGAAGTGTCATTCGTATGGTTTGAAGGTCCGACCTGGAGTTCTGTGGCCTCATCATGGCTAGGTGCATTATGCCATGAAATGGGTCACGCTTTCGGGCTGAATCATGATATGCGGCATGATAATAATTTCTTTGGTGGATTAATGGGTAATGGACTGAGAGGAATGAGAGGGAGTTTATTTCCGGAATTGTTTCCCACAGACTATACCCGTTTAGAATATGGCTCAGCCCTGCAATTAAACCGGAGCCACTATTTCAACCGGGATAAAATTGTAAATACTGCACCAAATTTAAGCATTTTAACATCGGGCACAGTTGCGCCTGATAATGGCTTATTGAATATCAGGTTTACGGCGTATGATGCAGATAGTATTGCTTATGCACAACTGACTAATGCCAGCGGAGACCAGATTGACGAAACGGTATTCAATAGTACGGATGTTGATGCTACTTTCAAAACGCCTTATTATACATCAGGTGCAACAGGGTCTTTTACGGTAACTGTATGTGATAAGCAAGGCAATCGTACCAGGTACAATACTTACATCACTGTTCCGAATGGGTTCAATCAGGCACCAAAGGCTTTCCTGAGAATCCTTTATCCTAATGCACCTTCTTCGTCGGGTAGTACGTTTTTTGACGCTTCTTCAACTACCGATCCGGATTATGATTCGTTTACGACAGAATTTGATTTTAATAATGATGGTATTTTTGATACTCCGCCGCTTAATTCTCTGTCAACCAGTTATACTATTCCACAAAACGGGCCTTATTTGAGCCGTATCAGGGTAACAGACTCACATGGAGCCTCTTTCATTTCGTCACCTGTTGGCGGTAATTACGGAAAAAACTGTGGCATTGATTCTCCGGTCATTAATGGATTAAATAAAATTTGCCCTGGTGCATCAGTTGTACTGACAGCAAGCACATGTTATGGCACTTTGAGCTGGTCAACGGGGGCAACTACTCAGTCAATTACAGTAAATCCGGTAGTTTCAACTGCTTATACGGTAAGTTGTAGCTATGCCTGCCCGAATCTGATAAGCCAACCCTTTTTAGTAAATGTTTTTCCGGATAATTCATCGCTTACCGGGGTTGTCCAGTCAGGGCTTCAAAAATCAGCACAGACCATTACTTCTGCCCAAACTTTATCTACACCTTCTAACGTCATATACAGCACCGTAAGAAGCATTACACTGTTACCGGGTTTTAAAGCAGAAAAAGGAAATACATTCTCTACTCTTCTGCAAAGTTGCAGCTATCCGATAGCAAATGCAGATAATGCAAGTGTCCTGATGAATATATCCAGGACAATAAATATTCTTTCTAATGATTTTAATGCAGACGGTACACCTGTTACTGATTTAACCTTAGTCATCTTACCAGCCATTGTTACTAATCCTGCCAAAGGTAAGGTTATTGTAAATGCCGATGGTACAATTACCTATTCGTCTTATGGGGGGGCAAGTGGAACAGATACCTTTTCGTATTCCATTTGTAACAAAAACAATAATGCGCAGTGTTCTGTAGGTACAGTGACCATCACACTTCAGGATTTTGTGAACCCGATTCAGAATGCCCGGTTTGAAACCGCGGTTGATTTCAGCACAGCACCCTGGCAAAAGGCAGGATGGAAGGTTCCGCAGGCAGTATTTTCATGGCTTTCAGGTCAGGGAAGAAATAATTCCGGATGCATAAAAATGTTCAGTGGCTTTACACCGGACAATGTTCAAACCAATGATGTATATGTATATCAGACAGTTACCCTAAACCCCAACACAAATTATACTTTCAGGGCATGGGTAAAAACTGAGAACGTGAGCCCCGTAAGCGGGAAAGGCGCTTCATTGGCACTTGTCAATGGCAGCGCCCGGCCTCCGACCAGCATCGGGCTGAATGGCACAAATGACTGGACTCTGTTGTTTCTTAATTTCAATTCCGGTTCTACTGGTGTTGTTACTATTTCCTGCCGTCTGGGGTATACCAATGCTGACTCATCAGGTTCGGCTTATTTTGATGATCTGACGATAGTTCCGCAATGATAGGTTCGTAAAAGCAGAGATAGATGATTTATGAGTTAAATCTTCCGGTATCGCCTGAAAAACCATACTTTAAGTATATCTGCGGTAATAATGTAAGCAGCAATAATACCGAAAATGGCAAGCAGATTTACCACAGGTAAAGGCACCAGACCTATATCGTCGGCTAACGGGCTGTAGGGGAGACCTAAGGTTACTATTAATCCGAAAATGCTCAGTATCAAAAGATATTTTGCGGGTTTGCTTTTAAAGAAATTTTTATGAGTTCTGATAATAAAAAGAATAAATAGTTCAGATAGCGCCGATTCAATAAACCATCCGGTCTGGAACGCACTTTCTTTTGCTTTTAATAAAAACAGAAGTGTAAGGAAGGTAATCACATCAAAAAGAGAACTGTGAATACCGAAAATAACCATATACTTACTAATCACTTTTAAATTCCACTTACCCGGTTTCTCCAACTGCTCCTGATCAACATTATCAGAGGCAACTGTAAGATAGGGAAAATCTGTGATAAAATTGGTTAACAGGATTTGTTGCGGGAGCATGGGCAAAAAGGGCAGAATAAGCGAAGCAATGGCTACACTGCACATATTGCCAAAAGTTGAGCCTGTGCTGATATAGATATATTTTAGCGTATTGGCAAAAGTTTTCCGGCCCTCTTTTATCCCATCGGCAACTACCATCAGGTTTTTTTCCATTAAAACAAAATCTGCTGCCTCTCTTGCCACATCTACGGCGTTCTCAACTGAAATGCCCACATCGGCGGCAGTGATAGCCGACACATCATTTATGCCATCGCCAATGTATGCGACCGTATATGACTTTCTTAATGCCTGCAGAATGCGTTCTTTTTGCTGCGGCTCTACTTCTGCAAAAATATGTGTTTTTCTGGCTAGTTGTTTTAAAGCTTCGGAACTTGTAGACAGCAGTTCTTGTCCGGTTAATACTACCGGATTCTCAATGCCAATTTTTAAACCTATGGCTCTGGCAACATTTCTATTATCTCCGGTGATGATTTTTAAATCGACCTGAAGTTTTTTCAGTTCATCAATTGTTTCTTTGATTCCTTCCTTAACTGGGTCTTCAAAGTAAATAAATCCGGCAAATATCATGGCTTGCTCATCTTCCTTGGTTATACTTATCGGGTCAATATCCTTATAGCAGATAGCAATTACTCTTAAGCCATCTTCACCTAAATCATCAAACTTTTTTTCTATAATTGGTTGATAAGAACTTATATTCTCAATATTTCCATCAGGTAATAGTACTGTTGTGCAGATACTGAGAATTTCTCTGAAAGCTCCCTTGCAAATCAATAAGTTTTTTGAATCTACCTTAACCCCGATACTCAATCTTTTACGAATAAAATCATAGGGTATTTCACCTGTTTTTTCCGGACTCAACGTGGTTTCAAATGTTAAGTTTTTTAAGGCTTCATCAATCGGATTTGCATACCCTGTTTCAAGAGTTGCGTTTAAGAAAGCCATTCTTTTTACTAATTCGCTTTCATTGCCTGAAATGTCAGTTAAGCCTTTTACCTTAATGGTGCCATCGGTTATAGTTCCTGTTTTATCAGTACATAATAAATCTACCTCGCCCAGATTTTGTATGGAAGCCAGTTTCTTTACAATTACTTTCTTTGCCAACATCCGGCCTGCTCCGGCACTCATGGCTATACTCGTGATAGCCGGAAGCAACTCGGGCGCCATTCCTACGGCCAGCGCTAGGGCAAATAGCGTAGACTCAACGATGCTTTTATGATTTAATAAATTTACAACCAGAATAAAAAATGAAAGAATCAGGGTGATTTTCATCAGAAAAAAACCAAAGTCTTTAATGCCTTTCTCAAAGGTAGTTTCCACATTTACTGAGGCACTTTTTGCGATGCTGCCAAAAATAGTATCAGCTCCGGTATTAATGGCTAATGCTTTTGCACTTCCGCTTACTACATTGGCACCCTCCCACAAACAATTGGTTCTTTTGGCTAATTCAGTATGTTCGTCCAGAATACCCGGATACTTCCTGACCGGATAAGACTCGCCTGTTAATCCCGCTTCATTTACGTGCAATTCATTAGCTTCTGTCAAAAGGCAGTCTGCGGGTATTATGTCACCTGCTTTCAATAAGATTATATCTCCGTTTGCTATATCTTTTGAATCAATCAGTTGTGGCGCTCCATCGCGTAAGACAGTACTTTTTAAGGTAATAATTGATTGTAATTTCTCTACTACTCT
>CALRLN020000211.1:0-8779 GCA_943368675.1 Chitinophaga pinensis
AGCAAATGTAAAAATCTGTCCTTTTTCTAAAGAACTTACACCAAACATATTTCCCTCTAACGAACTCCTGGTTGTTCGATCTTGCGCTGATTTTAAAGCAAAATTCTTTTTGGCATCTTTAAAATACACTCCGGTTTCTGTGAGGTAGCCTTTTCTCTCTTGTTTTAATTGAGTCCCTTTCACTCTTAACTCTGTATTAATCGGCTCTTTAATGGCGTATTGAACAAATGTCTTGCTTTTACCTGATTTATCTTTAAACAGCACTAAAGGCATAGCATAACTTCTTAAATTATGCTTATCAGAAATATGGGCATCGCCAAATAAAACTTTGTCGGAATGCAGAATATCATAAGCTTCATTAATCTTAAAGTTTTTATAAATATCGTTGGCAATAATACCTAAGAAATTACTTCCCGGAATAAAGTCTAAGGTCTCCATATTGCCTTCTGTTGCCAGTTTTGAGTTTAAAACTATATCTGACAAAAGCTTGCATGTATATAATATTTCAATCATTTTTTTCTGGTTTTTTAATCTCAGTGAATTTACATCTGCCAAGGCCTCTGTTTCTGTTTACTCCCAGATGCCTTACCCATTTCAAAGATTGCAGGAGTGTTTCTTTCATTGCCTGATCTTTGATGTTTGAGATAGTACCTGTGATTTCAAGCGGAATACATACTTCCATTACTCTTAATGCTTGCATTTTAGCTACACCATTCTTATCAATAGCTGTGGAGGCTATATTCCGGTATAAGAATTCACTCAGGTTATTGCAGGTGACTTCTTCTTTTTCATTATCATCAAGTTCAGCATTCGAAAAGTTAATTGGGGAACGGATTTCGGAGGCTTTACCAAAAATTTCTTCAACACGCATATTTTTGCCTGTAGCCTCCTCAATATCTTGCAAAGCATCACGCAAAAGCCCTTTGATTGTCTTACCTGGTATGTAGGGTAGCTTGTCTTTATCTTTCAAAACAACGGCATCAGCCTCTGCCCCACCGGCAAGTCCGGAGCCGATGTGCCAATCGCTCAAAAATTTAATTTTATAGTGAATTTCTAGCATATCTTATAAAAATGAGAATAATTGTAGTACATCGTATATAATTGTTTTTTCTTTCACTTCAATAATTTCTTCATCCACTTTAATGGTTTTGGCATCCATTACAATGATGTCTTTATTCCCTGCAATGGTTTTTTCATCCACAGTAATAGTTTTCCCCTCTATCGCAATTGCCTTTCCATTCACAAAGACAGCCTTTTCTGTTACGACAATCTTTCCCTCAACAATAGCATTATCTAGTTCCATTTTATCATAAAACTTATCATTAACTACTTTCATGCGTTTCTTCATAAACTCAGCAGTTGATTTATCTTTGTAAAGCTCTGAAACCCATTGTCTTAGCTTTGAAACACCTTTTAATTTGTCGTCTTTTTGTTCTTCCAATACTTCTATAAAACCTGTTAGATTTTTTACCGTTGGGAGGCTCCTGGTTTCCTCGAGAAAATAAGGACCATAGTCAAAACTAAGATTACCAGCAGTTAAGGTCTTTTCTTCTATTTCGCTTAAATCTTCAATAAAGGAAGAATGCACCTTATAAAATGAAAGACTTGATGGAGCTAATTCATTATCTCCTACAATACTTTTAGAAACTCGCTTGGCTTTTTTAGTTAGCTCTTCTGCCAGATGCAAACCATAATGAATCGGGTATGAGTATTTTATATAAGCAATACCTGCACAAGCAGTCAGGCCTTTTTTAAAGTCAGTCAATCCAAAGTCTTTACTCAGAAATGATAACTTATCTTCGGTTTGTTTCTCAAATTCCTCTAAAAAGTTTACCGTAAAATCAAAAGCCAAATCGGCTCTGATAATCAAGGTAATGTCATCACCACCTAAAATAATCGGGCGCAGAGGGTATTTTTCCTCCTGTGATATTTTTAAGTCTAATTTTTCAAATGCTTTTTTGGCAGCGGTCTGAGTAGATTCATCTAATTTCCTTGAAAAATCTGCAAATGTCTTTTTACCTACTTCTATACTTTTCTCTTTCAAAACATTGCCTAACTGTTGAACCAACTTACCTAAACCGTTTCCGTCAGCATGGATAACAGCAATCCAGGGATTCGAAGAGTCTTTGCTTATTTCATCGAGATCAAGCGGAATTTGTTGTGCCTCTAGGTTACCGCCGAAAAATTTCTGATATAGATTCGAGTAAATTTCAGAATTGCCTTCTCCAGTAGTTTTAGCATCGCTTGGTTTAATGCCTCTTGTAGATTCCTTAAACGCATCTACTTTTGCTACAATTGAAGCGTCTCTTACTTCGTTTTCAAAATATTCAACACCCACACCTCCGGTTCGTCTGGCTCTTTCCAAACCCATAAATCCTGTCTCAACCGGGTTTGGAACTTTATTCCGTTGGGCTTTTAGGTTATCTTCAAGTTTATTGATAGCATCTGAAAGTTTCTCTGTCTTGCCAAACTTCACTACCGCCTGGCTAACAGTAACTCCCGGTGCAAATTCAGCAATAGCCTTCGGGAATTTTCTGACTAAATCCCTGCACTTTTGTTCATCATCAAAAAGGTATTTAATATTACCAGCCGCATTAATGATGATGTTACCGTCATTCGGAAGGACATGGGCTTCTTCAAAAAATTTCGAGGTACAAATCTGCTCCACCAATTCACTACCTCCTCCAATCTCTTTTAGCTTACTAGTCTGAAATATAAAGTCCTGAATGCCCTGTACACTGGCGCCGTATAAAAAGTAGTTCATTTGTTTTTTATAATTAAGAAGTAATAATCGTGATACCTATATGTTCTACATGAGTTAGATGAATGTATCTTCAGCAAGCTAAAAATCCTGCAAAGAAAAAATCATACTTTAATATGCAATTCAATAATAATTACCAACCCTATTATATATACGAATGCATTATTAAGTCCTCTTTAGCAATTAATGAGTTTTCCGAACCAATCTCAGAAAGATATTTTTTGTCACAAATCTAAAGTTAAACAAAATTTATTGATTGGGACAAGATTTTCCACAGATTTTTATATTTTTGTATCTATCATGTATACAAAAACTTATGCTCTCCTCTAAAACACAAAGTCATCAGATTGAAAAGGCAAAAAAGGCAATTACCAGAAAAAAGTATGATGAGCTACCAGAGGCAGTGAGCAGTGAAGAACAGCAAAATGAACTTGAATCAATGAAGGAGGTTATCCGCCACGAAAAATTTTTCTTTGTGGTGTCTTCAAATGAAAGCCGGATCGAACATACTCATGGAGTTGAGAAGTGGTTGGGATATAATGAGCAAGAATTTACTCTTGAAAAATATTTGAGTATCATCCATCCTAGTTATCTCGAATTCCTGACACATTTAGCTCAGATAACATTTCAAATCGTGAGTAACAAAGGCTTTAGAGTAGGTTTTAGAGAACAGAGATATGTAGTTGACATAGCGCTAAAGCACGCAAAAGGGCATTATGTTTTATGCAAGCGGGCCTTAAGTCCCTGGCAATGGAGGTATGATAAAATCCGTCAGGAACTCACCCATTACTTCAATGAGTTTACAGTTACTAATCCCTATCTTGAAGATATAAGTCCAGAGTTATTTCCAAGAATTTTGGACGTTAATGGGGACAAAATGTTTAATCTGGAGGATATACTTCGTAAGAATGCTTCTTTATATTTTGAGACCAATAAAATATTCTTTAGTATTCAGGAAATAAGAATTATACGTAAGATGGCATATAGTCCGAATATTACCTCCTCAGATTTAGCTGCATTTTTTAAAAATCAAATAGGGACAATCAATACCTTGAAAAAAAGGATAATTAAAAAAGGAAGGCTGCTTTTCAACGACCCTGAAATTGATAGTGCTAAAAGCATAGCTCAATTGATGAAAAAAAACTGCTTTGTATAATTCTATCCCTAAAAATAACCTCCAGACATACACTTAAACCATTTGTATTATAACCATAGTATGTTAATAAAATAGCTATTAGTTTTATAACAAGTTTTATGAAACACCTGCTATGATAGCTCTTGTTAAATCATAAAGTGCACCATAAATAAGACATACATTGGCTTAGGCACGCATTGAAAAATTGGTAACCAAATTTTTCAATCCAATGCGTAGCAAATTAGCTGGAAACCAATCAGATGTTTTATTTTTTGCAAAGTCTTACGACAAGGCTTCAGGTCTTTCAACCACTGACCTGAGTTATCTTGAGAATGCAAGACCAAGAATGTTTTATAATACTAAAAGTCAGTTTTTGGGAGGTTATACAGTTTCAACAACCAACCAGAATCCAGGCTTAAGGTATTATGATTTCCTCTCGGCCGAACAGCGTGAAAACCTTTTGAAGCAAGGTTATAAAGAAGAAGACTGTGCCGAGATTACTTTTATTTTTTTCGAAAAGCACACTAATCCAATTCAAAGATTATTGATTTTGATTCGCTCTTTGGTGGAAGCCCGTGCTAGGAAGAAAAAATATATTCTTGGTGGAGGTGTGGTAACTTCTTTTAATAACAGAATGAAAAGAGTTTTGAAGAAAGAGTTATTTAGTGGTGATAGACCAGTGTTGGGAAAGATGAAACCGTTTAAAATTCTTTGTGCAGAAAGAAAACACTTATTTCTTAAGATGTTTACTGCACTTCTGAGCGAGGCAAGAGTTTTATTATTTTAGTTACCTGCTGGGTACTTTACACCGATTATCATAGCCGTCAATTAGATAAAGAGGATATAACTGTTTCTATCCTCTTATCTTTGTAAAATACACCTGCAAATTCTTTCCTAGTATCCATAATATTCAATCTTTCATCGTCATCAATTATACATTAGTAAATTGATAGTTCATTGAGCTTACTCTACAAGCCTCGAATTATAATCGTCCGGTATATTTATTGTTAATCCTTTCAAATAGATTTCAGTAGTTTTTATACTTGAATGTCCAAGCATTGAACTTATCGCTGTAAGCGGTATGTCATGAAGCATTGCTTGTGTTGCAAATGAATGTCGACTGACATAGCTAGTCAGATTTGAATTAATGCCACATAAAGTTGCTAGTACCTTTAATTTCTTGTTGTACCTTTTCCTAGCCCACTGAATGTCCTTTTCACGGAGGGTTGGTGATTCTCTTTTCAATACAGGAAACACAAACTTTGAATCGGCATTCTGTTGAATATAATATGCGAGGCACTAAGGCCCCGCCTGCAAAACAGGGTTCAAGTAAAGTGGATTGGCATAATATTGAGAATACTGAATATCTTGTCCAAAGAGATTACTCCCCACAGATAACCAAGAGAAGTAGATATTTTTGCATGAAATATATCCTAGTAAATAATTGAAAGGTAGCCGTTCCTAAAATTGGTAATCGTTCATTGACAAGAAAACCACAATTAAGTGATAGTGAAATTATTACAATTATGATTTTCTATCATTGGTCAGGATTCAAGAATTTCCAATATTATTATCAGTATTTAGTACAAAAAGAATTGATAATCTATTTTCCAAAATTACCGAGCTATCATCGATTTGTAGAGTTAATGAGTCGTCAAACAATCAAATTATATATGTTTGTCAAAGTAATGACTTTATTAAGTAAACAAACTGGACATTACTTTATAGACAGAAAAAAACTCCCTGTGTGTGATAATCGAAGAATTCATTCTAATAAAGTATTTTCAGGATTTGCTAAAAGAGGCAAATCTTCTACAGGATGGTTTTATGGATTAAAAACACATCTTATTATCAATGAGTTAGGCCAAATTATGAACTTCATGTTAACCCCAGCTAATGTAATGGACAATAATGAACAAGTACTAAAAAAAATGCTCAAAGGCTTAGCAGGCGAGTGTTAAGGAGATAAAGGTTATATATCAAAGTTCTTTGCCTTTTTCTATCAACAAGGTGTATACCGGCATTTAGAAATTACGGCTGAGTAGCCCTGGGCAGTTGTAATTGAGTGAGAAGTAAAATGGACGGTCTCATAACCATTGCCATTCTTACCGCTTGGATAGCTATTCCCATTCGATTTACCATAGAACCAGAATTTTGACGTGCCTCCAACTAACTTGTTAAATTCGCTCTGCCAGCTTGAGCCATATCCAAACATATTTGATCGCCCAATATTCCAGTCAGGGGCGCTTAATGGTTCAGAATCATTACATGGCTGAATAGATGTTATCATTCCTCTATAATTTGTCTCAAAAGCGAAATTGGTTGATGTACTATCCGAAATCAAAATTACTCCCCATATTTTACAACAATAGCCAATTGTCCGGCATGGTAGGCTGTATGCGAAATTATCCGCCCCAATGCCTCAATTTTTGTTTTTGTTCCAAACTCATTGGTTGTAATCGTTTGGCTCCAGTCTGAATCCAGATGAGCTAAAATGGCCTCCCCCAACATTTGAAATGCATAGTTCTGATATTCGAGCAACTCACTCAAATTGGTCCATTCGCCTGTATCTCTCTGTGCAATAACTGTTTTTGCAATTACTTTCACCGCTTCGTACCTGAATACATTCTTAGCAAAAAGCAGTTCAACATCGGCAATATGTCTTATCAGAAAACCCGCAGAGTTAGGAGACTTCCCCAATTTCCTGAGTAAATCAGTTTCTGTCAGATGGCTTAGCTGGTTCGAAAACCTCGTGCGGGCTTCAAGCCATTGTGTATATAATTGTTGAGTCATATTTCAATTGTCTTTATTAATGATAAACAGCTGTAAAAACAACAGAAAACAAACATTAAACACATATTTATATGTACGTTATAGTTCTGTTTTTCCGGCACAATAATAATCTCTCAAAAGTCATAAAACTATGATATTACGCATAAAAGACCTAATCGGCCTTAGGTAAAAGCGATTCTTACTTTCGCCTTCTTACAGAATGATATACCAACTTTAAAAGGGGAGAATCTTTTTCTTTGATATTTTTTATCATATTTCAATATGAGAAATAACATATTAAAAGTACCCTGAAATTGTCAACTTTATTTTATCAAACTGTTGAACAAAATGATTGACCCTTTATAATTAATTGCCATCAATATACTCAGGCTCATTAGTAAAAATCTTTGATGCCTACTATTTAAATAAGTTATAACCTATTCTTTTAATTTTTTACTGCAATGAAAATAAGGGTAAAAAAAGACATGACAGTCAGGGAATTGACAACTGTTTTCCGTAAAATCTACCCATTTCTGAAAATTGAAGTTTACTATAAAGGTCAGGAAATGCATTCTGATAGCTTTCATACTTTGGGTAAATTATCCAGTACAAAAACGCCGGAAGATTTTGAACTTCTACCAGCGATGTCTATTAAACAGGTAGAACAATTATTCTGGGATAAAATGGGTTTACAGATTGCCGTTTTCCGTAAAATAGGCAATACCTGGTTGTATACGGCTTTTACTAATAATTTAACACTCAAGCGTCAGAATCAATTGGTAGAAAGCCTGGGATTTTCTTCATCTGAACAAGTTTGATTCTAATCATACAGCCATATTCAGAATCCTGCTTAAAATCATACGGTGTTATGATTACTGTTAGATTTTGTTCAATTATGATAAACTAATTTTGAATCATCATTGAAAACGTTCTTTATGATTTTTGTAAAATACTAGATCTACTACTTTTCAAAGGTTAGGTTAATGTAGAAAAATGGCGAACAATCCATACAACAAATCATAATTTGAATTGGTAAATATTGTTAAGTGCTTAGGGTTGAAAAATTAGGGTTAGGTTTAAAAAAGACAGGTAATGCCTGTCTTTTTTATGTTACCTATCAAACCCTGAACAATGATAGTTTAGGCATTACAGACAATCGGTTTCAGTCATAGATTTTTTTCTGATCTTATCTAATAAACTCTCATTATGAAACAACTAATTACTTTTTTCGGACTCAGCTACTTTATCAGCTGGTTTATATGGCTCCCTTTTTATGGCCACCTGATTGGATTAAACAACCTCCCAATTTTACCCTACCAACATGCATTAGGTGGCCTGGGGCCACTCACGGCTTCTATTATTATCACCTGGATGTATTCAGGAACCGACAGATTAAAACAATTACTTAAACAATGTTTTCAGGTCAGGCCTTTAGTATATCTTGCCATAGCTTTATTAAGCCCTTTTTTATTGGCTGTTCTTGCCGCTTATGGCAATAATTTTACTTATAATACCCCTATTAATTTATCGGCACTATTTTGCTCTAAAGAATTCCCGCAATACAATATACTTACCTTTTTTATATACAATCTGGTTTTCTTTGGCTTTGGCGAAGAGGCTGGCTGGCGTGGTTTTGCACTACCCCGGCTTCAGGCAAAAACCACGGCTTTATGGGCGAGTTTTATTCTGACTTTTTTCTGGGCTTTATGGCATTGGCCTTTGTTTTTCTACAGGCCTAATTATATGGCTATGGATATTTTTGGTATAGCCGGATGGGTATTCAGTCTGTTTACAGGAAGTATCCTGCTAACCTGGCTTTATAATTCTTCCAAAGCAAGCATACTGGTCTGTGCTGTTTTTCATGCTACTGTCGATATTGCATTTACTGCCGATTTTTCGGATAAAGACATGGTAAATACAATGGGTTTTCTGATTACTTTCTGGGGTATCCTCACCATTATTATTTTCAGGGCCGAAAACCTGTCATTTAATAAACGTGAAACGATTTCCTGATTGGTTAAACAAAAAATCTGCTTAAAATCATCTGATTTACTAACATGGGTCAGTTTTTTTTATTCTTTAATCGCACAATTTTGTCTTACTAATTAAAC
>CALRLN020000212.1:0-8741 GCA_943368675.1 Chitinophaga pinensis
GGATAAGCCGCCGTATGTCATAATAAACACATCGTCGCTCAGGGTAGCAATCGGAATATGTTTATTGCCATCATATAGTATTTTATCGTAAATCTCGTCAGAGAAAACAATCAGATTATGTTCGGCAGCCAGTTTCACAATGCCTTCCAGCACCTCCTTGCTATATACTGCTCCTGTCGGGTTATTAGGGTTGATAACAACAATACCTTTGGTTTTACGGTTGATTTTACGCTTGATGTCATCTAAATCCGGGTTCCAGTCTGATTCTTCATCGCAAATATAATGCACTGGTTTTCCACCAGATAGGGCCACTGAGGTTGTCCAGAGCGGATAATCAGGAGAGGGGAGAAGAATCTCATCTCCTTCATTCAAAAGCGCCTGCATGGTCATGACAATCAACTCACTTACCCCATTGCCGATAAAAATATCGTCGATGGTTACACCATGAATACCCAATTGCTGGGTATAGTGCATAATGGCCTTACGGGCCGGGAAAATCCCTAAATGATGTGAATACCCCTGCGCATTGCGGATATTCATAATCATATCATATATAATTTCGTCGGGAACATCAAAACCAAACGGTGCCGGATTACCAATATTCAGGTTGATAATCTTTTGACCCATTGCTTCCAGTTGTTGTGCCTTCTCGAAGACAGGGCCCCGGATAGCATAACTCAGGTTATTAAGGCGATTGCTTTTGTTAATTGGGAGTTGCATACGCTTATCAAATAAAAATGTGTGCAAAATTAATTAAAATTTATGCTAATGCTGACAAAACAACACAAAAAAGGTCGGGAAGCAAACTTTCCCGACCTTTTTATAATGATTATATAGTATTTACCTCTTTTTTATGCTATTCTCTTAGTTTCTCAATCAATTTTTTATTGAAACTCAACTCGGTACGCTTTAACTCTGCATATTGTTTTGGCGTAATAATTTTCAGAAGTTTCGCCATATATTCTTCATCCAATTCTATCTCTTTTTTTCTGATAGCCAGGGTCTGGCGTTGCGATGAAATAATCTTATCGTCAGTTGCAGTAGTTGCAGTTGACTCATCTAAAGTTTTTTTGATGCTTCTTCTGAGGTCAAATTTCTTGCTTTGATACTCATTATATACCGACCAGAACTGCGGAGCCTGCTCAGTTGTAAGGTCGAGGTTTTCAGTAATCAGACCAATTTTAGCAGACTGTATTTTCGCAAATCGTTCGTCTTTGAATCCTTGCCGGTGCTGCGAGAACGAAAACATCGGTATGGTTAAAATAATTATCAGTAATTGTTTCATAACAGTTGGTTTTATCATGTGTGTAATCTGTCACAATACACTATATATCTTCTTCTAAATCCTGATTTTCAAGATGCTCCAGAATATCTTTTTTATTAATATTCAAATCATCTATAATTTTGGTTTCAATATCTTTTGACAAATGGTTGGTACTAGTAGTCAGGGCTTCATATTCCAGATACCCCAAATCCTGTGTTGCCAGATAACTTTTAATCTCATCTTTGCTCAAAGCCTCCATTGCAGATTCAGAGTCTGATTGGTTGAATTGAGGAACGGCAAAACCTAAACCAATCAATAATACGATGCTTGCTGCTGCCGCCCACATGGTTCTGCCTCTCTGCCACCAGTTTACTTTAATAACCTTAACTTCTTCATGCGTTTTGTTCAGAATACGAGCCGGTAATTCTTCAAAATAATTGGCAGGCACTTCAAAAATATTCTTACGTTCAATGCTTTCAATTCTCACTGTTGTTCTGATATTCTCTCCGGCATTTTCAAAATACCCTTCCGGAACTCTGAAAACATTCACCTTAGGCAGGTTCTCTAATCTGATTTCCTGTTTTTCAAGGGTAGAAATCCGGTTCATGATTCTTGACGAAAGCGCATCGAAATAATTGTCAGGAACCCCGAAGTTTTGTTTTTTGCCGAAATTCACTACCGGCTCTTCTCCGAATTCGATTCTTTGCTGAATAGACACAGGCAGCGTATCGAAGTAACCTTCCGGTACTTTGAATACGTTTGCTCTCGGTATTTCAGCTATTTTGATAATCTCTTTCATCGTTTCCTGGGAGCGGGGTAGTGCTATCCTGCTCATTTAATCCTTATAAAATTTCTTATTAATTGTGTTTTTGACAAGTGAATTTTTAAAAGGTTTAAAGAACTATGATTCTTTATTTAAAAAATCTTCAATTTTTTTCACAGCCAGGTGATAAGAAGCTTTTAATGCGCCAACCGAAGTACCGGTTATCTCGGCAATATCCTCATACTTCATATCATCGTAGTATTTCATATTAAATACTAATCTTTGTTTATCTGGTAATGTCAGAAGCGCCTTTTGTAATTTTAGCTGAATCTCGTCTCCTGAAATATAATCTTGTGATATGGAACTTTCAAGGGTATTGAGCAGGTCCATACTGTCTTCTCCTTCAGATTCAATCGGCACATGGTTCCGCCTACGTTTTTTTTGCAGAAAGTTTAATGATTCGTTGGTAGCTATGCGGTACAACCATGTATACAACTGGGCATCGCCTCTGAAATTCTGTAAGCCCTGCCATACCTTAATAAATGTTTCTTGTACTACATCGTCGGCATCGTCATGGTCAATCACCATTTTGCGGATATGCCAGTAGATTTTTTGCTGATATTTTTTTATCAGCAGTTCAAACCCATTCTGACGCTTTTCCGGGTCTTGTATTAAACTGACTAACTCTTGGTCTGAAATCTGCATTTTACAGAAAAATAGGTTGTTTTATGAGTTTTCACTGTGTTACAGTCGCCTCACTCCAACCCCTTTTCACTTGGGAGAGGGGTTGGGGTAAGACATATCTCTTAAAACAACCTAAATATTTTATTGTTTTCTTTGAATCGCTTTCAAGGCTTTTTCAACAATATTTTTTGCTGAAAGACCATATTTCTCCATCAATTGGGCAGGTGTGCCTGATTCTCCGAACGAATCGTTTACAGCTACGTATTCCTGTGGTGCTAAAAAGTTCTTGGCCAGTGTTTGTGCCACTGCATCTCCTAAGCCGCCATTGGCCTGATGTTCTTCACACGAAACCACACACCTGGTTTTACGCACACTCTTTAAGATAGCTTTTTCGTCCAATGGTTTAATGGTATGGATATTCAGAATTTCAGTGCTGATGCCTTGTGCCTCTAATATTTCGGCCGCCTGAATGGCTTCCCAAACCAGATGACCTGTAGCTATGATGCTTACATCTTTGCCTTCACTAACCATCCATGCCTTACCGATTTCAAACACCTGGTCGGGAGCTGTGAAAACAGGGACAACCGGGCGACCAAAACGCAAGTAAATAGGGCCTTTCCAGTTGGCAGCGGCTATGGTTGCAGCTTTGGTCTGGTTAAAATCACAAGGGTTGATAACCGTCATGTTTGGCATAGCACGCATCATGGCCAAATCTTCAAGAATCTGGTGAGTTGCGCCGTCTTCGCCTAAAGTAAGACCAGCATGAGAAACGGCTATTTTAACGTTTTTATCTGAATAAGCTACCGACTGACGGATCTGGTCATAAACCCTGCCCGAACCGAAATTGGCGAATGTCGTAGCAAACGGGATTTTACCACCAATGGTCAAACCCGCAGCTACGCCTATCATGTTAGCTTCGGCAATACCGCACTGGATAAATCTTTCAGGGTTTTCTTTGATAAATGTATCAATTTTCAGAGAGCCTACAAGGTCGGCACAGAGTGTCACTACATTTGGGTTAGTTCTGCCCAATTCGGTCATACCCGCACCAAAGCCTGAACGTGTATCTTTTTTCTCGGTGAATGTGTATTTTGTCATAAACGATGGTTAATCTGAATGTTAAATAATTTGCATTTGTGCAATTTAGATGGGCTTATCAATAATCACCAATAGTCCCGGTAGTTACCAATTGGTCTAATGCCACCTGCAATTGTTCGTCGTTAGGGGCTACTCCGTGCCATTTATGGCTACCCATCATGTAGTCTACACCTGCACCCATTTCGGTTTTAAGTAGTACCATAATCGGCTGACCTTTACCTGTCAGGCGTTTGGCTTTACGGAGGCCGGCCACTACCTGTTCCATGTCGTTGCCGTCTTTTATTTCCATTACATTCCAGCCGAAGGCTTTGTATTTGGCTTTAAGGTCACGGTTGTTCATTACCTTTTCGGTTGGGCCGTCAATCTGCTGACCGTTCAGGTCTATAAATGCAATCAGATTATCTAATTTATGATGAGGGGCCGCCTGAGCTGCTTCCCATACCTGTCCTTCCTGTTGTTCACCATCGCCCATCAGGCAATACACCAGGTTTTTATCCCCGTTCAGGCGTTTAGCTAAGGCTGCTCCGATAGCCACCGAAAGCCCCTGGCCCAAAGATCCTGATGCGACACGTATACCCGGCAGATGCTCATGCGTAGTAGGGTGCCCTTGTAATCTTGAGTCAATCTTACGGAATGTTGCCAGTTCTTTTACATCGAAATATCCTCTGCGGGCAAGTGTTGAATAAAATACAGGAGAGATATGTCCGTTTGACAGAAAGAATAAATCTTCACCTTTACCGTCCATATTAAAAGAGAGATAAGTGTCTTTACCTTTTCTGTTGTTGATTTTCATTTGTTGAAAATAAAGCGCAACAAATAAATCGGCGCAACCTAAAGAGCCTCCCGGGTGTCCGGACTGGCAGGCATGCACCATTCTGACAATATCCCGGCGTACTTGTACCGCAATTTCGCGTAATTCCTGGTTTTGCATTTAAAAAGATTATTAAGTGTCAAAAAAACAATTAATACAAATATAGTAGCTAAATGACTAAAAATATGATGTTTGTATTAATTTTTGCAAAAGTACGTAATACATCTTGGTTTTTAAATAAAGAATCTACTTAACTTAATTTTCTGATCTTTAAAAAATGGTTTTTTTGAATTATTTGTGGAGCAAACTTCCAGTTCTCTGTTGGTATATATTATTTTCAAGCTTATGGCGAACTTCCAGTTCACCCAACAATTAGGTTTGACTAAAATATCCTCGGAAAAAAGGCAGGAACACGCTTGAGGTAGTCGGCGTATTGAGGTTTGGTTTCGGTTAATTTTTTTTCCAGAAGTGTAACACCCGAAACCCGCATAAGCAGAAATGTCATTAGCAGAGGACTGAAAACATATAAATATTGCTCATTGGTGCAGGCAAAAAGAAAATATCCCCACCATTGCATGGCATCGCCAAAATAATTGGGGTGGCGTGTTCGGGACCAAAGCCCGGTTTGTAATACCTTTCCCTTATTGGCAGTGTTTTTTCTGAATTGAGTCAATTGCCAGTCGCCTACGGCCTCAAAGATAAATCCTATTACCCAGATGCCTATGCCCACGTAGTCAAGTATTTGTAGTTCGCTGAATTCAGAAGAGAGAGCCGGAGCATATAGTGAGGAAATAAGCCACAATAAAACTCCTTGCAACAGGAAGACCCTAAAGAATGATACCCACCACCAGTTTTTGCCACTTTCTTTTCGCCATTCCTTGTAGCGATAGTCTTCACCCTTACCAATATTTCTGGCTGCAAGATGGATACTCAGACGTAGCCCCCAGATAGTAACGATACTGCAAAAGACCAGTGAGCGTGCATCTGATAAGCCTGATGATAACTCATAGAACCATACAACAATAACAAAACCTGCGCCCCAGAAAATATCTATGATGCTCGAATCTTTCAGCGCTACGCTTAATAGCCAGAGTGCAGTAAGGCATGAAATAATGACTACCAGGCCTTGTCCGAACGGGAAGGGCTGAAAGAACAGAAATACTGCCAGGGCAATGGCAACCAATAATAAAATGATGCGTGCCATTATTTAGAAATTTTTATTTCAACACCTGTTGGGCATGTGTTTTCGACTTAACTTTCGAAATAATCTCCTCAATAATACCGTTCTCATCAATAATCAGGGTTGTGCGAAGTACTCCCATGTGTACATTACCCCATAGTTTCTTTTCTGCCCACAGACCAAACTTCTCCATTACTTTGTGGTCTGGGTCACTTAATAAATCAAAAGGCAGGTTATATTTTTTAATAAACTTCTGATGTTTTACCTCATTATCCGGACTAATGCCCAATACCACATAGCCTTTGGCCAGCAGAGCCTCATAATTATCTCTTAAATTACAAGCCGTTGCAGTACAAGTAGGAGAACCATCCTGCGGATAAAAGAACAGAACTATTTTTTTGCCTTTAAAATCACTCAGGTTAATTTCAACGCCGTCTTGATTTTTTGCTTTTACTTCTGGAACCGGATTTCCTACTTGCAGGTGCATGTTTCTTTTTAGATTTTTGTATTTTATGTTGTTTTATATACTCGTCCAGGTTTACCTGGTAAACGCCTGTATTGCCTACATTGTCTACTACCTCCAGCTTTAAATTGCCGCTGAAAGTCTGGTCTTCGTTAAGCTTGACAGACCATATTCTGCCATTTTTATATTCGTAATCCATCAGTACCCACTCGCCATTTACATAGCAGTTGAAACTTTTAATGCCGGAGAGGTTGTCTGCAATAACGAAACTCAGATAGGTAGAATCAATGCGTGCCGGGCGGATGGATGGGGCTTCATTATCAGTAATCAACTGAAAATCGCCCAGGCGGCGGGTTTTAAACTGAATGGCACTGCCAATCCAGGTTCCGCCCAGATACGAACGCCCGTTATTAATGTCATATACACCCGTTTTGGGTGACATTGAAATGCCTGATGGTGTCCACAAGACAGTAATCATGTCTTTGAGCGGAATCTTCTCTGTATTAATAGCCAGACGCGTGCCGCTTGCAGCGGTAGTAAGATAGAGCGTGTCGTATAAGGCATTGTTAAAGTCTATCCGTAAATTAGGCTCCGTATAGAACTGCCCGATTTGTGGCAGAACTTCTTTTTTGATACCGATTAAGGCCGAACCATTGTCGACTTGTGCAAAATCGGCTATGCCCCTGTTTAAATCATAAAGATAAACTGCCTCCTTATTAGCTACGTATGATAAAGGCACCTTGGTAGGTATACCCTTATTTTGTAAAACAGCAAATGAGGCCGTAGTGTTTTTTGCCCTGATAGCCAGCGTGTTTTCTGTAATTGAAGTGGCAAGATTACCCGTGAAATTACTTTCTTCTGCCATAGATTTGCCTTCTTCATTTTCCTGTAAAACTGAGGCTTCACCCTGAATAGAGAAGGTCAGTACAGAGGTATTACCATAGGTGTCTTTTACTTTTACATATACACTATGCAACTGGTTGTCGCTGATATATATTTTGCCTTTGTTTTTGTCGGTTTCATAAACCGAAATACGATTACCATCTGCAATATAACATTTCTGAATGCGCACCCCGTTGGTTTGTGAAATATCGTAATCTATATGAACATTAATGTCTTTCGAAACATCAAAAGGCATTTTTTCAAGATTCAGTTTATAAGTACTTTTGCCATCAACTTCAACTTCCAAAGCTGTGATTCCCATTCGGAAAGGTGATGTGTTACTGCGGTCATAGGTATTTAATTCCAGACCCAGAATACCCTGACCTTTTACAATAGTAGGTAAAACATATTCACCCGAGGCCGAGCGCTTTGGTGTCATTGACACCCTTCCGAATTCACCATTCACACGCGAATAGGCATTAAGGGTTTTCAGAATAACTTTTTCTATAACCGGTGCCTGAGAGTCCAGGATTTCGGGAAAACCGAATTTCATCGGGTTAATAGCATTTTCAAAGGCATCTCGTATTTCAAAATGCAGGTGAGGTCCGCCTGATGCACCTGTATTCCCTGAAATGGCTACAATCTCACCTTTTCGAACTTTTAACTCATTGGGGCCGGGGGTGAGTTCTATCTCCCACACCTTCTGGCTGTATTCACGCCGCCGGAGGTAATCTTCAATGGCGGGATTGTAGTTTTTTAAATGACCATATACAGTAGTATAACCATTAGGATGCGTGATATACAACACATTACCATAACCACCACGCATAACTCTGATGCGTGATACATAACCATCGGCAGCGGCATAAATATTATACCCTTCTGTACCACCCGTCCGAATATCAAGCCCTGCATGAAAATGGTTGGTGCGGAGGTCGCCGAACCCACCTGACAATGAGGCCTGTTTGCCGGGTTGTATCGGAAACATAAAGTATCCTTTGGGGTATTGCTCCCTGGCTACACCGGCATTGGCGTCTCTTTGGGCATAAGAGCGATTTAAGGAGGTATCAGATACCAGATAAACAACCAATAAGATAGCACTTAAAACTCTTGTTATAATCATGGACCTCTTATTATTCATCACGTATGTATAAGGGTTTGGGTGGATGTGGGCATATAGCCTTATTGAATCAATAAACTCTGTTTTTACCGGATTGTTCATACAAAATGAAAAGACAGAATTTCGGATAAAGACAATCGTAAATGAAGAGTTAAATTCTAAAGTCCGGCAGATCCATAATGGTATGATATTAAACGGATAATTATTTTTTATCAAACAATTATTCTGTAGGAAATGCCGGAACCGGTAGAGACAAGGCATTGCCTTGTCTCTACTTTTGCCTATTAATTAATATTACTTTACTTCAAATTCAAGCATCTTTTCGCCCTCAATAAATGCCGACAATTTTTCGCCGGGTTTTACCGGACCAACACCTGAAGGTGTACCGGTAAAAATAATATCACCTGTTTTTAAGGTAAAGTATCTGGATACAAAAGAGATGATATAATCAAACGGAAAAAGCATCATGGATGTAT
>CALRLN020000213.1:0-8728 GCA_943368675.1 Chitinophaga pinensis
ACAAAATTGTCTGATAATCAGACCTTTAAAACATTTTGAAAAAAATATAAAAAAAATGGCACGCGATTTAAAATTTACAAGAAACATCGGTATTGCTGCCCACATTGACGCAGGTAAGACTACTACCACTGAGCGTATCCTTTATTATGCTGGCGTGAGCCACAAAATTGGTGAGGTACACGATGGCGCTGCTACGATGGACTGGATGGAGCAAGAACAGGAGAGAGGTATTACCATCACATCGGCTGCGACAACCGTTGACTGGAATTACAGAAACGATAAATATCACATTAATATCATTGACACACCTGGTCACGTAGACTTTACCGTTGAGGTAAACCGTTCATTACGTGTATTAGATGGTCTAGTATTCTTGTTTAGTGCGGTTGATGGTGTTGAGCCACAATCAGAAACTAACTGGCGTCTGGCAAACAATTACCATGTTGCCCGTCTGGGTTTTGTAAATAAAATGGACCGTTCAGGTGCCGACTTCCTTAATGTATGTAAACAAGTAAAGGAAATGTTAGGCAGCTACGCTGTGCCACTTCAATTGCCGATTGGTGCTGAAGATAATTTTAAAGGTGTGGTTGACCTTGTAAACTTCCGTGGTATTGTATGGAACGAAGAAGATAAAGGTATGACCTTTACCGAAATTCCGATTCCTGACGATATGATGGAAGAAGCCACTGAATACCGTGAGAAATTACTGGAAGCAGTTGCTGAATTTGATGAGTCTTTGATGGAAAAATACTTCGAAGATCCTGAATCAATTACTGAAGATGAAATCTTAGCGGCACTTCGCCAGGCGGTTATCAGCATGAAAATCGTTCCGATGCTTTGTGGTTCATCTTTCAAAAACAAAGGTGTTCAAACCATGCTTGACTACGTGATGGCATTGCTACCTTCACCTTTAGACAAAAAAGCGATTATTGGTACAAACCCTGATACAGGCGCTGAGGTAACCCGTAAGCCTTCTGAAGACGAGCCATTTGCAGCTTTGGCGTTTAAAATTGCAACTGACCCTTACGTTGGTCGTTTGTGTTTTATCCGTGCTTACTCAGGTGCTTTGGATGCAGGTTCTTATATTTTAAATAACCGTTCAGGTAATAAAGAGCGTATCTCTCGTATCTTCCAGATGCACGCCAACAAGCAAAACTCAATCCCAAGATTGGGTGCAGGTGACATTGGTGCGGTAGTAGGATTTAAAGATATTAAAACAGGAGATACCCTGTCTGATGAGAAAAACCCAATCGTTCTTGAATCAATGGTATTCCCTGATCCGGTTATCGGGTATGCAATTGAGCCTAAGAAAACAGCCGATCAGGATAACTTCTCTAAAGCAATCACTAAGTTGATTGAAGAAGATCCAACGCTTACTGTTGAATCAAATGAAGAAACTGGCCAGACTATCATCCGTGGTATGGGTGAGCTTCACCTTGAAATCATCATCGACCGTATGCGTCGTGAGTTCAAAGTAGAAGTAAACCAGGGTGCACCACAGGTGGCTTACAAAGAAACAATCACTAAATCTGTTGAACACCGTGAGGTTTACAAAAAACAATCGGGTGGTCGTGGTAAATTTGCCGATATCGTGTTCGAACTAGGACCACGTGAAGATGGCAAACCAGGTTTAGAGTTCGTTAATAATATTGTGGGTGGTATTATTCCAAAAGAGTTTATCCCATCAGTACAAAAAGGTTTCGAGCAAGCAATGGTAAATGGTCCGTTAGCTGGTTTCCCTGTGGATTCAATGAAAGTTCGTTTGTTCCATGGTTCTTACCACGATGTCGATTCAGATTCATTGTCTTTTGAGATGGCAGGTCGTTTAGGCTTTAAAGAAGCTGCCCGTCAGGCTGGTCCTAAGATTCTTGAACCAATCATGGCTGTGGAAGTTATCACTCCTGATGAGTATACAGGACCTATCACCGGTGACTTAAACCGTCGTCGTGGTATGATGAAAGGTATGGATACAAAAGCCGGTTCGCAAGTAATCAAGGCTGATGTGCCTCTATCTGAATTGTTCGGTTATGTAACTGACCTACGTACGATGTCATCAGGCCGTGCAACTGCAAACTTGACATTCTCACACTACGAGATTGTTCCGCAAAACATTGCAGATAACGTAATTGCAAAATCAAAATCATAAGATTTTGTGGTTAATTCATAATAAACGCCTGCTTCGGGAAACCGGAGCAGGCGTTTTGCATTAAGAGCTTGTCAGAACATAATCTGCTATCGAAAAAACTATCTTACATACAACCAGATATAAAACCCATTCAGGCACAAAGATGCCAGTAAATTCAGCCACATCACATGACGAAAATCGGCTTGTCCGGCGTCTTTCAAGACTTGTAAGAACCACCAGCTAAAGTAAGCCAAAGTTGGTAGATTGAATAAAAGGAGAAGGATAAAATCTGATTCCGGAAAATACAGGAAGAATAAAGAAAATGCCACTGTAAAAACAGCCGCAGTAAAAACGAAAGTACCTCTTATACCTAATAACATACTCATGGTTCGGTCGCCTCTCTTACGGTCTTCATCATGTTGATAAACCTGTGTAATAGGATAAATGGCCCACAACATCAGCGTACTGATAATAGCAGGTAGCAGATGAGGTTTCAGCAATTCAAGATTATTACTAACAGCCAGTATAACAGTATAATAAGTAAAAGCACCCTGAAACAAGCCTACTATAAACCAACTCAGCACGGCGTATTTTTTCAGGCGCACTTTATCGTCACTATAGGCTTTTGAAACCATGCTATAGATAAAAATAAGCAAGGCAAAAAGCGGATTGACAAACAAAAACCCGAGGATGACAGCAAAAACATCTATTCCCCAGGCTACCCAGAAAAGTTTATCATCAACCGCAGGGGGCTTCTCCAAGCCTCCGATACTCCCTTCATCTTTATCAAAATAACTATTATAAGCGTTGCTGGCTGTATAGATAAGCAAATGCAGAATAACAAAAACCCAGATAGCTTTGGTCTTGTCAACAATTGATGCCTGACTTAGGGCAAACCAGTAGACAGGCATCAGAAAAAAAGAAAAAGGGATACGCAGATGTAAGAGAATATCTTTAGCGGTCATGGGCTATCTTTTTTTGTAAAGATATTAATTTCTACCAGGGAATTGCCAAATCGATATACAGTTTCTTGTTCGTATACTCAGAATCTGATTTTTTAGGTCTAATTTTAAATCCTGATTATATCTTATTGTCAACGTCAATTAATATAAAATTTAAGCTTATTTTATTTTACCTTCTATCAATTTCTTTGACCGGAATTGAGCAAAAAACAACAAAACCACTGAACTGAAAGCCTGACTTTTCCGAAAGAAGTCAGGCTTTATTTTCTTATAGGCTCTCTAATCTAATAGCTTCAGAAAAGCCTCAGTAAACCGTTGTACTATCTGTAGCGTTTCAGCGTGAATAATCTCTCCCTGGTCATTAATCTTTCCCTTAATACCACTAATCACCAACGAGGTATCCTCATTAAAATCAGCGCCCAGTGTTTGCATGATTAATGCTAATTGCTCATGCCCTTTCTCGCCCGATGCTGCCGCTGTAATGATACCCAAAGGTTTATCAGTAAAGACAACTGTCGAAACGGTCCACTCCAGCGCATTTTTCAAAACGCCCGGAATACTGAAAACATATTCAGGCGTACAAATCAGCACTCCATCTGCCTCTGCAATCTGTTGTCTGAAACTGGCTATCACAGGTGCTACCCGGCTATCATTAATATCAGGATTAAAGTGCGGAAATTCAGTTATCTGATTAAAAATAGTAAGCTCGATACTTTCCTGCATTAAATCGCCGATCTTCCTCAACAATCGCTCATTGCTTGAATTAGCTTTGGTACTTCCCAGAATACCTAATACTTTCTTTTTCAGTGACATCCTTACATTTTATCTCCTTTAACCAAAAGCATAGATTGTACTGATTCGTTCTTTAAATGAATAAATTTCAGTCGGCCATCATCTTTCATATATGCCTGTAAATCGCTTTCTGCTTCGAAAGAAACAAAATGTATTTCATAGGGTTTTTCACTTTCTGCTACCACATATGCCGAATCATCAGGACGGACTCTATAGAGAAGTTTACCATTGAACTTCTCAATTAAGGGTAATACATTGGCTTCAAATTCATGAAAAATGGCTTCTTTTCCTTCTTTTACAAAAATCAGTTGGGTAATGTAAATCATAGTTTATCCTGTTTAAAAGTTTTATCATTTATAACACTTATTACTAACAAAAAAAGTCGCCTGGATAGGACATTTTTTTCATAATAATTTTTCCACCAGTCGGGTTTAATGATGGTTGCGTTTACGCGTCCTGGAAAAAAAGTATGAATCGCTCACTGTTTTGAATGCGGAACCACTATTGGTAAGAAAATATAAAGGTATCGATGCAGAACTATGCAAGTCCTTGATAAACAAGTAAAATTACCTGTCAAAAAGCGTATTTATCCCCTTTTTTATTGATAATCAAATAGCTTACTTGCATAAGCACTACGCTACCAGACCTATTATTTACTACCAATATTGTAAATGTATGAGAAAGCTTGTCCTTATGCCCTATTTACAATACACGCAAAACTTTTATCAGGGAGGACTTGGAAGCTCTTTAAGCACGCAGGAAAGATATTAAGATTAATGTGGAGTCTTTGGTAAGTAAAGAATTGACATGATACCAATAAAGCATCTGAGGCTACTTTATGATTTAAAAGAATAACAACAGCAGATGCCAACAAAGAACTGACCATATTATCGAATGTAGGACCCAAAAATGGAGGTCTGTCAAAAACTCAGCAAAAAATAATTAACATTAAATAATTCTGTCAGATGTCATTTTCACTTCACCACAAACTCATGCTTCCCACCAACTCCTTCTATCCATGTATCTTTTACTGCTCCTACCCCCTCAAAGCGGTACTGCACTCCCACGATTCCGGTAGAACTATGTGGAAATTTGAGCGTATGGGCTTTTTTGTCATTCACGAAAAAAGTCATTTGCTTATTACGGGTTTCAACGCGTAGTTTTGTCCACTGGTTTAAATCACAACCAAAACCAGATAAATCGGCATCAGTACTTTGCACATTTTCACCACATGCATATAGATTGATATTGCCAACACAGGTTTTAGCACATAATGGTATAATAATAATATCGTCTTTGCATTGTATCAGAACCTGTACTTTCTGGCATTTACCTGTGCCCTCAGAAAAATCATTTTTCAGCACTGTTTCAAAGATAAAACTATCGTTCATCAATTCGCCTAGGTCAGTCTGGTTAAAAAACCTGATTTTTGGCGCTTCCGGTTGTAGGGTAAGTCCGTATTTTTTCAGCAAATCTCTGTCCACCCTTACTTCATTGCCTTTCAGTACTTCCGGTTTAGCAAAATACAATGGCATCTGTCCATCATTCTTTGCCTCTGCTAAAACCAGCCAGTTATCTGTTTTAATCTGCAAATCATGTTCTTTTACTACGTCCTGATTCACTATGAGTTTTGTTCTGAAAAAACCAGGGTAATAATACATGGCCGAATGATGGTGCAGATTTCTGTCAACTTTTTTCTTGCGCCTTGAATCCCATGTTTGTATAATAAAGACTGAATCGTTAGGATTTGATGCAGTAGCATCATAAGTAAAAATAACGGAATTGGGCAAGCCCTCTGTTACTACTTTATTGGCTTTAAAAGCAAATCTGGAATAATCCGGATGTTTCTCCCCCCTATTTAGTACTACAAGGGCAATCAGACTAATGATAACCAATGCACTGATAATACCATATATGATATACCTTCTCTTATTTGTATGAGTTACAGGAGACACCTCGGTAGCAATGGGTATTTCAACCGAGGCAGGGACAGGATTTGGAGTAATACTATTAACGAAGTCCCGCCAATTAGTAAAACCTATAAATATGGCTAAAGTATTAAGCGTAGTTAAAGATGGAGAGCTGTGATAACTGGCTTTGCCGAATATTCTTTTTAGGGTAGATACACTTATCTGTACGTTCGTCTCAGCAAATATCTGCTCATTAAGTCTTTCAAAATCATAATTCAGCCACGAAGCACTACTTCCCCAATTGAGTTTATTTTCAATCGCTTTTTTACATTTCTCCAGATTTTCTGCTCCTGAATACTCCATTTGACATTCATTTTAAAGCTTGAACAAACATGAACCGGTTTTGGTACGTGTTTGACAAGGTCGTAGCTTTTTCTTTCCTACAAATTTGTCAAAAAAAAACAATCAAACACAACGTGTACCAGTACATTTATTTTCAATATAAATACTCACTCAATTATGAAGAACATCTTAAGACTATTGCTCATCTGTCTGGCAGGTCTCACTTTCGCGCAAAATAAAACACAAAAAATAGACCTGAAAAACCCTGCCCGATGGACAGTCTATAAACGGCTCACTCCGGTCTGGAAAGATACGATTGTATTGAATAAAACCGAAGACGAAGGCATGATGGTATTGCAGGGTTTTGAAATGGGAAATGGTACGTTAGAATTTGATGTAAAAGGCCAGAACATCGTGCAGCAAAGCTTTGTTGGAATAGCCTTTAATATTCAGGATGATAAGACTTTCGAAAACATTTACTTTCGTCCGTTCAATTTTATGAACCCTGACACCGCTCGTCGACGCAGAGCCGTACAATATGCCAATCTGCCTGATCAAACTTGGTTTAAATTGAGAGAGACATTTCCGGGGAAATACGAAAACCGGGTAAACCCTGTGCCTGATCCTAACGGCTGGTTTCACGCCAGGATAGTCATTGAGAAACCGCTTATAAAAGTATTTGTGAATGACGCCAAAGAACCATGTCTGGTAGTAGAAAGTCTGGCGCCAAACTCATCAGGCAAGATTGGTTTATGGACCGGACCACTAACGTTGGGTTCTTTCACGAATCTGACTGTTACGACATCTGAGAAAAAGTAGATCTGCTGATTCTGTTTTACCAGCTAATACTCAAGCGCATGTTTATAGATGATTATTCAATCTTTAAGAAAAATAAAATATAAACATGCGCTGAAATCTATACACTAGATAAGTCCTATAATAAATTGAAAGAGTTGTTAGAGCCAGGTATTCATTTTTCACATACCTTAAACCCGACCCCTGCATCTCTTTGCCACCAATAATCAGAAACCAGACTTGTGTCATAAACACATATAGTTGAGATATTATTCCCCTTACACCACAAATAGGTCAGCCTGGGATTCTGACTTAGGTCTAAATCACGCAAATGGTTATTAGAACAGTTGAGATAAAATAAATTGATGTTTTTGCTGACATCTATTTTTTTTAATTGATTGTTTTGGCAGTACAGATACATCAAAGCCGGATGCTTCTGTGTATTCAGGTTTTCTAATTGGTTATTGTTGCATTGCAGATAAACAAGTTCGGTATTATGGCTTAAGTCCAGCGCTTTTATCTTGTTATAATGGCAGAACAGGGAGTTGAGCATCGTATTCTTACTTACATCTAAACTATCTAATGTATTATCTGAGCAGTATAAATACTGCAAAAGTGTGTTTTTGCCTACCTCCAGTTTAGCGAGTTTATTATTTGAACAAAGTAATTCAGACAAAGCCATATTTTTACTTACATCTATTTTACTCAATTGATTGAAGGAAGTGCTTAGTTTGTTAAGATTGATATTATTTTCGGTATTTAACTCTTTTAACTCGTTGTAAAAGCACCAGAGTGTATGTAGGAAAATATTATCTGAGATGTCGAGGCTATCTAATTTATTATTCTGACAATACACTTCTTCTAAATCAGTAGCACCTCTGAGTTTGAGTTGCCTGAGATTATTAAAACTACAATACAGAACCTTTAACCGGTTATTCTTGCTTAAATCCAATGCCTTTAGATTATTGTTCTGGCATTGCAGTTGAGACAGGTTTGAGAATGCTTCAATTCCTGTCAGACTATTGATACTTTTATCGGCAATAATCAGCTCGGTAATTCTTAACGCAGCGCTTCGTAATAACTGTCCGTCTGATTTATCATCTATTCTTTGCCTGATTAGTTCTTTTTCAAAGGTTGAGTCAGGAATAGCTACATAGCTTGGGGCTGTTTCAGTATTAAAATTTGCTATGGTATTACCTCCCCTACCATCTTGTGCACTTACACTTCCGCTGATTTCACTACCAAATGGCAGGTTTTTCAGTATATATTCCGTTTCTTTAATGCCATTTATTTGTTTTCCCTGATAGATGACAGTATAGCTTACATCATCGTTATCAGGGTCTTTGGCAGGGGTCCATCGTAATTGCACAGATTTACCATCACTTTGTAAAACTGCGTTGACTATAAAACTTTCGGGGGCATGATTAGGCGCTAAATCCTGTTCCTGATGGCAGGCACTTATTAACAGCATTAAGCAGTAAATACAATATCTCATCAGCAATCATTTTTTCTTGCTGACTGCTCTGTATGTTTTGAGGTTGGATAAATATGCCTGTTCCAGCCCGTAATAGTTATTATACGGCCAGGTTTTTAGATAATACGTAAAATCCGGGCATGTTTTGAGTAATACAGGAAAGCTGATAGCCTTTTAAGATGGAAGGATATTGGTTATGGGGTAATGTTAACGGATTTATCTTTCTTTCATTAAGCCACCATACTCAATATCATTTCACGACGGCGACGGGGAATGTCAATCTCTATACCATTTTTGAGTTGTAAAACCGATTTTGAAGAATCAAAAT
>CALRLN020000214.1:0-8723 GCA_943368675.1 Chitinophaga pinensis
CGGCAAGAAATACATCTTATCTAACCATGTACGATTCTCTTTGCCCGGGTCAAGCTCGGTTACTTTATACTCATAGTTGTAACTTGTTGGGTCATACTTATATAAGGTGACCGTTTTGCCGGGCTTAAGTGTACCAATAATATTTACAATATTGGCTTTTCGACCAAGAGTTGTTGGTGCAATCATCCAACGACGAGCATCATGATACCGTTGTTCCTCAAAGGCCATTTCTATCCGACGTTCGTTGCGATAGCGTTGACGTAAAGCGTCACCTGACTCAGTAATAGCTGGCATACCAGAACGGAAACGAATTTTATTCAACCAGGTACGAGCTTCTGCGTCTTCTCCCAATTCTATACAAGCCTCAACATAATTTAATAAAGCCTCTGTATAACGTAAGTGCGGCCAAGGAACCTGCTGCCAGGTATTCTGATCAATAATCGAGGGACTTGGATCGATAAACTTACGAGCGTAATAACCTGTATAACTACCATTCCAGTCTTCCACAGTACTTTTACGTGTATCTAAACCAAAATATGGAGTTTTCGTACCAGAACCACTCCCTAACTCATATTGTCCGGTCTGAATCTGATTAGCCGGGTCTTTTGAAGCAACGTCAGCTGTACGTGGTTTCCATGGAGCTCCATCGTATAGAATTGAAGCATAGAAACGTGGGTCACGGTTTACATATGGTTGGCTTGCGTGTTCAGGGTTCTGCCAGTTAAACTTAGTGCCATCCATCATTTCGTAGTCATCAACGAAATGTTGAATAGGGGTATTACCTGCCCAATTATGATAACCATTTGGACCATTGAATAGACCCTGACGGCCACCATTTTCCTGTTTAGCGTTAATAAAATAACGGGCAAAAATTAACTCTTTTTCACCTCCATTGCGTGAAAGCGCAATATTCATATAGTTGGTTGTACCTTCCTCTTTTCCTACTGGGGCTGTTAAATTTAAAGAATGTCCAAGCCCTGGTAAATCAAGCACAGCTTTGGCTGCAGCTTTAGCTTTTGCCCATCTTTCAGTTCGAGAGCCTGTCCCGATGGCAAGAAGTTCGGGCTTACTGTAAGCAGCCATAGCAGAAGATTTTGTCTTCGCAGTATTCAGATCATATAAATCACTTGCTGCATAGGTCAAAATCCGCGCTTTAAGAGCAAGAGCTGCAGCCTTAGATGTTCTACCTGCTGCCATGGTGAAACCATCTAATAAAGTTGCTGCCTGATCGCAGTCTTTTATTATAAAGTTTATACATTCTTCCATGGTATTTCGAGGAGCCATGTAGTCGGCTTCGCCTAATGCATATGGGCGGTCAACAATGGGTACACCTCCGAAATACCTAACTAACTGATGGTAATAGTAAGCACGCATAAATGTAGCCTCACCCCTTAACCTCTCTACAATTTTATTTGTATTGGTAAATTTAGCCGCCTCAAGATTCTGCAAAGCAAGATTGCAGGCTCTGATACGGCTATACATGTTTACCCAGCTTAGGGTACCGTTTATCCATCCCGGATCTGCAGGATTTGAACGAGACTCGGTTATGGTGGTGATATTACGACCTGGGTGTGTAAACACGGTTTCATCTGTTAGAGAAGCCAACATTTGCTCATCAAAACCACCATTGCCAAGACCACCGTACAATTCAGTTACGAAAGCCTCTGCCAAGGCGGCATCAGTCCATACTGCAGCCTCTGATACTTGATCAAGTGGACTGGTATTCACAAAGTCATCATTACAACTGGTTACAGCAAACCCCGCTATAACAGCCGCCGTTAATATTTTCTTAAATTTATTCATTGCTGTTCAATTTAATGTTTTTAGAATGTTGCTGTTAGACCTACGTTAATGATTTTTGACTGAGGATAATACTGACCTGTTGAATTATCAGTTTCAGGGTCATAGACTTTAAGTTTATCCCATGTCATCATGTTTAGTCCATTTACATAAACTCTAAAATTGCTAAAACCAACTTTTGAACCTATCGTAGAAGGAATCGTATAACCAACTTCGAAGTTTTTCAGACGGATATAGTCTGTACTTCTTAACCAATAGGTATTACCATTTGAATAATACTGGTCGCTACGATTAGCAATACGAGGGTGAACACTACTTGGATTATCAATTGTCCAACGATTTTCATAAATATCCAACAAGAAGTTACCGATATTTCCAGACTCACCCGCACTTACGTATTGTTTAGCTCCCGCTGCGCCCTGAAACAAGACAGTCAAATCAAAGTTTTTATATTGCGCAGTAATATTGGCACCACCCTGAAACAAAGGCAATTGTGTATTATCTGTACGTACCTGATCATCCGGTGTAATTTTGCCATCACCATTGTAATCTTTGTATTTCATATCGCCAGGACGTAATTGGTTGACAATCGCCTTGTAATCAATTGGATTCGCATCAATTTCGGCCTGATCCTTAAAGACACCATCATAAAGATAAGCCTGGAAAGTGTACATTGGACGTCCTGTAGTTCGTTGCCATTCTGGTGCACCCGGAGCTTCATCCCAGAAAACAACCTTGTTCTTTGCATAACCACCATTTACACTGATGCTATACTTAAAGTCGCTCTCCTGACTACGGTATCCTACGTTAAACTCAAAACCTTTGTTAGCTACTTCTCCAATGTTTTCAGCTGGAAGAGACAACCCGGTTGATTGAGGAACTGAAGCATTTCTCGTCCATAAGATATTGGTCCGTTTGTTTGAGAACACATCAAATTCGAAGAATACTTTGCCATTAAACAATTGACCTTCTAAACCAAGATTAGAGTTATTGGCAACTTCCCAAGTAATGTTTGTATTAGGAATACGTGTTTCAAACAAAGTTTTGGTTTCAACATTACCAATAATATAGCTTCGGAATCCATAAGTTGAAAGATATTGATAAGTAGCAATCTGGTCGTTACCCATCTGTCCCCATGAACCACGCAACTTTAAGTAGTTGATAGCGGGTAAAGCTTGTTTGATAAAGTTTTCTTCAGATAATACCCAGCCCAACATAAAGCCCGGAAAAAATCCATAACGCGTTGCAGGAGGAAAAATGTCCGAACCATCATAGCGCCATAAAAACTCTGCAAGATATTTCTCCTTAAAATTATAAGCGGCACGGCCAAAGTAATTGATGCGAGCACTATTATAGGCACCCCCACCGTTGTTTTTCTCTAAATCACCACCGGCAAACATCTGGTCAATTGCTGTAGATATAAAGTAGCGGCGGAAGGCGCTGAAGTTTGTACCCTGAATAGTCTCACGGTTTGTACCTGCCAAAATAGTAACACCATGGCTACCAAATGTACGCTCATAGGTAGCTATACCACCTAACAGAATGTTTAATTGCGTTTCGTTGCCCAATGTGAGACGAGGTTCAGCAGGGCCACGTTTACTGGCAACCAATACCGGAGTACCATCAGGGTTTGTACCAGAACCTTTTTCGTATAATGTCCAAGGTGTTTCCCAGCGTTTTAATGAACGAATTCGTTTGTCAATAGCAGCAGTCCCTGTAAACTTAAGCCCTTCAATACCCGGAATTTTAATATCGATTTGTCCGTTGGTCTGGAAATAATCTTGTTTATCATGCTCGTAACCAGTCTGGTTTGTAGTTATTACAACAGGGTTCTCACCGTTCTCAATATCCGGGCCTGGCAACCCATTCGGCCAGTAAGCAGGCTGATGCGGTTTACCACGCATCTGCATGCGGAAGATAGCACTGGCAGGCTTGGTAGGGAAACGTCTGAACTCTTCGCGGCCTAATAAGCCTACCTGAATATTGATATACTTATTGATTTTGGCGTCAAGATTTATTCTTATGTCATATTGTTCGTAGGCAGTGGCTGATTTTTTGTAGAAAGCATCCTGTTTCTGATAACCTAACGAAGTAAGGTATTTTACGTTTTCAGTGCCACCGTTTAATTGGAGATTATGACGTGACTGTGGCGACCAATCTTTTAAGGTTGCTGAATACCAGTCAGTATTTGGGTAAAGCCAAGGGTCTGAACCATCTCTGTACTTCTGAATATCAGTTGGCGAGAAAGGCGCTTTTCTCTCCTGCCCGTTTGGTCGTTTGAAAACACCTGTTGATTTGTAAGCCTGATTCGCCGCAGACCATTCTGCAACTGGTAGCTGATAGATGTCGAGGTCGTTAAGCATCTCAACATATTGAGCTGCATCAGCTAATTCAGGAACTACCGTTGGTCTCGCCCATCCCTGATTAAAAGAGTAAGACAACTCCGGTTTACCGGTTTTACCTCTTTTGGTAGTAATCAGTATAACCCCGTTTGCTGCACGAGAACCATAAATGGCCGCAGAGGCATCCTTCAATACCGAAATGGTTTCAATATCAGCAGGATTTAAACGGGATAACCCACCTGAACGGTTAGGGATACCATCTATTACAATCAGGGCATCGCTATTATTAAGTGTATTGGCCCCCCTTATGCGAATGGCTGAATTATCATAGCCTGGCTCTCCACTTCTGTTGACGGCAACAACACCGGGGAGACGACCAGCAAGCGAGTTACTTAAGTTAACTGCAGGAGATTTTACTAATTCGTTACCTTTTACACTTACAACTGAACCTGTTACGGTTTCTTTCTTCTGTACACCATAACCTACAACTACAACCTCCCCCAATGATTTCACATCAGGCTTCATAGCAACATCAATCGTAGTACGGTTGCCCACTATTACCTCCAGTGGTTCAAAACCCACGATACTGAAAACCAGCACTGCCTGATTATCGGGTACTGCAAGGCTGTAATTACCGTCGGCATCGGTAGTTGTACCTCTTGTAGTACCTTTTATCAATACACTTACACCCGGTAATCCTTCATTCTTATCGGCTTCGGTTACCTTTCCTTTTACTGTTTGCTCAATCATTTCCCCATTCTGCATCCTGATTTCATCAATATGAGACATCTTTTTGAGTTGAGATTTTTTACGCAGTAAAATCCGGTCACCAATTACCTCATAAGAAATCTGAAGCGGTGTAAACAAATCATCTAGTACCTCTGACAAGCGATTGCTGATCATGATAGATACCTTCTGATTCAACCGTATAGTATTAGAACTATACACAAACTTCACATCAGCCTGTTTTTCTATTTGGCTCAGAATTTTTTTAACTTCTAATGACTCTATCCTTAACGAAACATTTGTGTTAAGCACTTCCTGTCCATTTACATCGTAGGCATAAGAAAGCCCGCTAAAGAGAGCCACCATCAGGAATTGAGTAAACGTGATTTTCATTGCTTTAAGCAAAAAATTTTTTCTACGTACGTCTTTTTTCATACATTTAGGTTGTTTTTATACTTGTGATAGGTAAAAACTCCACTCTCAGATACCGAATTGCCGTTCGGTTGAGAGCTTTTCCGGGCCGATGATGCTAAGCATTGTCGGCTTTTTTTGTTTCAGGTTTTCATTGCGGTTTTTTAGTTAAAAATTTTGGTGATTGTTATATTTCGTAAGGTTGAATAAATGGTCAAAACTTATTTACACCCCTCCCCACTTATAAAGAAGCTGGTTCCTCTCTGCTCAAATCTTGCATTTACGGTTCTGCAAATCAATTCAAGTTGGGTACTAAGCGGCAGGTCGTTCAGGTCGGCAGTAAAAGCACATTGATTCAGGTCTTCATTCTCTACAATTATTTCAATGCCATACACGTTTTTTAAGGTCTGCAAAACTACCGGGAGGGGGGTTTCTTCAAATATGAAATCTATCTTTTTTACTAAGGCTGACAGCACAACAGGATTTTCGACAATGCCCGGAGTGATCCGTTTAGAGCTTTTATCAAAAACTACTTTCTGATTAGGTGTCAGAATCACTCCGTTCTTTTTATTGGATGCCAGTTCAGTCATTTCATAGACAGATACTCTACCAGAAGTAACAGATACCTCAATAGCTTTAGAATTATCGTAAGATTTCACATTGAAACTCGTACCTAATACTTCAGTTACGAGGTCACCGGTATGCACAATAAATGGCGCATTGGGGTTTCTTTTTACTTTAAAAAAAGCTTCACCCTTCAAGTACACATTTCGGGTTTCCTTGCCAAAGTGCTTCGGGTAACTGATACTGCTATTCTTTTTCAGTCTTATTACCGTTCCGTCTTCAAGTTTTATTTCATTATCAGCGCCGGAAGTATTTTTTATTTCAATATCGCTTGATTGCTGATGCTCAGGTATTTCAACCAGTACAGCTTTATCTTTGCTTTTGATTAAAAGAAAAATATTTGCAAGACCTATCAAAAGCATAGCTGCGATTCCCCATTTGAGCATTCTCAGACCCCTGCCAGATGTAGTGGTCTGATCATCATCATTATCATAGTTGCCAATCGTGCTAATGTATATTCTGTTCCAGAGACGTTTTCTGATAGCTTCTTTTTCATCAGCATTTAATAGTACCTGACTGTTTTTAAGCATATTTTCCTGCCAATCCCAAATCAGTTTTTCTTCTTCAGAATCACATTCTCCTGCTAAGTATTTTTCTAAAAGTTTGTCGAATTCGTGCTGGTTCATAAACCTTTGGCCGTAGATAACGGCATCTTTAATTTTAAACAAAAATTAATTATCGGTATGATAAGCTTTGAGCTGTTCTTTTAAAACTTTTAGTGTTTTGGTCAGATGATACTCCACAGCCTTTTCCGATAGATTCATCGTTTGGGCAATGTCTTTAACTGACTGGTTTTCAAAACGACTTAGTTTAAAAATTGCACAGCTTTTCTCTGGTAGCTTTTTCATAGCTTCTTCTACTGCTTTTGACAAGTCAGTAAAATGAATGATTTCGTCTGTTGAGTATGATTGTTGTATCTGATTAAAAATTAGATACTCCTGGAATTTCCTTTGTGTAATCTGCGACTTTATATAATTGGTTGACAGGTGTTTTATAGAAACCACTAAATAAGAACTCAAATGCTTGATCACACTTATATGGCGCCGGTTCCAGAGACTCTCAAATAAATCGTGTACTAATTCTTCCGCTTCTTCTTTGGTTCCAGTTTCGTTAAATGCCACGCCAAACAACTTGTACCAATACCGATTATATATTTCTTCAAAAGCTGTTTCATTATCGCTTTTCAAGAAATCAACCAATTCTTCATCACTTAATTTCTGGTACTTCATTATAGATAGGTTAGTTTTCAAACGTATGAATTCTAATATGTATAGTCAATTAACTGGCTAAAATCCCTAAAACATTTTAAATATTCTTCGAAAAATACAAACAAAATCGGTTTAGCACATTCTACCTATTCCTGATTTTCTATTGAAAATCATAAGAAAAAAAGCTACATACAAACAGATATGCACTAAAAATCAAAGAGTTAGCTTTATTCACAACAGTATTGAAAATTGAATCAGGAGTTTTTAAAAAATTTTAAAAATTCTTTGTAAAATCCTATTCTATCAGGCTTAGCATAAAATAATCCTATCCTTTGCTGTACACAGCCAAATTAGTACACTTTGCTCTAAGACTTTCTGGGGATTTGGCACTAAGGAAATTTACCGGGTGAGGTTAATCAGGTTTCATGGGTTCTATTACCTGTAAATTTGCAGAATATTCTTAAAGATTAAAAAGCAATTAATATTTTTTTAAAAAAATATTTTCAGTTGCACAAAATGTCCGTTCTTTGGAATCTGAAATATACCCTGTTCTGCTACCGAAACTTTAGCTATCGATTCCATGAGTACCACTATTAAGGATGCATCTACACAAAAAAAATTACGAAAAGCGCGCATTTCAACCCTATTTATTTTTCTTGTTTGCGGCATTGGATTAGCCACCTGGGTCCCAATGGTGCCGTTGGCTAAAATCCGGCTTCAGTTAAATGATGCCGCATTGGGGCTTATTTTACTCTGCCTTGGGGCCGGGGCAATTACAATCATGCCTTTTACAGGTTCGTTAATCAATAAATTCGGAAGCAGACGTATTATGCTTATAGCAGGATTGATGATTGCTGCCGTATTGCCAATGCTTCTATTTGCTGATACAAGCATTAGCCTTGCAATATCCTTATATTTGTTTGGTATGGCTATAGGGGCAATTGATGTTTCTATGAATGCGCAGGCGGTATTGATTCAGGAGCGTATGGGAAAATACATTATGTCTTCTGTTCATGGACTGTTTAGTGTAGGCGGACTAATCGGCTCTTTGGGTTTGGGTTTCTTTCTGGAACTGGGCTTATCATCCACTTGGGCTATTTTCTCAATTTCTGCACTTCTGGTGCTTATTCTTCTCTCACAATATGGCGATCTGTTGCCGCATTCGGAAGAGAAAAAAGTGGATACTGCTACTCTTATCATTCCCAAAGGGAAAGTATTGGTTCTTGGTCTGATGTGCTTTGTGGCATTTTTGGCAGAGGGGTCTATTCTGGACTGGAGCGCTGTGTTTCTGCAATTTCACCGTAATTTCACCGAATCCACTTCAGGTATCGGCTTTGCTGCTTTCTCTGTAGCCATGGCTGTTATGCGATTATCGGGTGATAAACTTATAAACAGATTCAACTCTCAATCTGTAGTTTTTTATGGGGCTATCATAGCTGCGGCAGGTATTTTACTGGCTATCCTTATTCCATCAGGCATAGCTACGGTGACAGGTTTTGTGCTAGTAGGCATCGGTTGTGCAAATATTGTTCCTGTATTTTTCAGCAAGGCAGGCAATATGCCCGGTGTATCCTCAGGAACAGCCATTGCCGGAATGACAACCCTCGGATAT
>CALRLN020000215.1:0-8716 GCA_943368675.1 Chitinophaga pinensis
GGCAAGGAAGTATTGGCAGGTAATATTAAACTATTACAAAAGTACAGTATAGATTATGATAAATCGCTTGAAGATATTGTTGAGACCATTGTTCTGGTTGCTGTTAACGGGAAATTTGCGGGCTATATTATTATTGCTGACGAAATAAAAGAAGATGCCGTTGAGGCCATTAAGCAACTGCATAAACTCGGCATAATCAAAACCGTCATGCTAAGTGGTGATAAAAACTCCGTTACCCAAAAAACAGCCAGAAGTCTTGGTATTGATACTGCTTTTGGCGACTTATTACCTGAGGATAAAGTACAAAAAGTAGAAGAGTTGCGGAAGATTACCACAAACGTAACTGCATTTGTAGGTGATGGTATTAACGATGCTCCTGTGCTGGCGCTTAGCGATGTTGGTATTGCTATGGGAGCAATGGGGAGTGATGCTGCCATTGAAACCGCGGACGTGGTGATTCAGACTGACCAACCCTCAAAAATTGGCACGGCAATCAGAATCGGTAAGGCTACCAGAAGTATAGTAATACAGAATATAAGTTTAGCCTTTGCCGTAAAAGTAATTGTACTCATTTTAGGTGCAGGAGGACTAGCCACTATGTGGGAAGCCGTATTTGCAGATGTCGGAGTAGCTTTATTAGCAATTCTGAATGCAGTGAGAATACAAAGAATGACATTTTAATGAAGATTTTGGGTTTCAGGAGAGGTAGTTTCATTATGAAGCTGCCTCTCTTTTCTTTGATGTCTGTTAGAAAAATGCGTTTCAATAAAAATCCTGATTAAGATTATGCATTCTACACACTAAAATTGTAGATTTATGTTTTTTAATTGCACTCAACCTATAAAACTATAATGATGCAAGAGACACTATCAAGACAAAAATTTCTGCAATACACTGCCTCTGCCGGGGCTGCACTCCTACTCTCTTCTTTAGAGAGTTTCGCTTTTGAGAAAACAGATAAAAAGTTAAAAGTAGCCGTCATTGGATGCGGGAGTGTCAGCAATCGGTATTTACCTCAGTTACTATCTTCTCCCCTCATTGAGGTTGTCAGTTTATGTGACATAAAACCTGAGAGAGCCATTGAGCAGAATAAGCAATACAAGGTAAACGCCCGCACTTATGCTGATATAGACCAAATGCTGGCCGGAGTACCGTTTGATATGATGGTGACACTTACAGATATGCAGGCACATGGAGAATTGAACAAAAAAGCGCTGCTTGCCGGCAAGCATGTCTGGAGCGAAAAACCAATGGCTAATACTTATGCAGAAGGCAAAGCTCTGCTAGAATTGGCCAACAGCAAAAAACTAAGAATCTGGGGAGCCCCGGCCGTAGTAAACAGTCCGCAGTTTGCATTTATGAGTAAAACCATACAGGAAGGAAAACTGGGCAGAATTGCCTCCGCTCATGGGCAGTACGGACACACTGGTCCTACCTGGAGTGCATTCTTTTACGAAAAAGGCGGCGGCAGTATGCCTGACCTTGGTGTATATAATATGGCTACTCTTACGGGTCTGTTAGGCCCTGCAAGAAGCGTGATGGCAATGACGAGTATCGTAAACCCGGGAAGAACAGTGGATGATAAAGGTAAAATAAAAGTTGAAGCCGAAGATAATGCGCATGTATTATTGGAACATGACAAAGGTATTATTTCGCACGTGATGTGCGGCTTCAATTATTTCGATCCGCATGGCCATGAAGCCGGAGCACAGAGTCTGCATTCAATTCAGATATTCGGCGACTATGGCAATATGCGTTTGATAGGATACGATTGGGAAACCAATGGCGTAATATTGGACACCTCGTGGACAGAGCCCCCTGTTTTGACTTCCACCGACAAGGGTGGCTATGAATGGCAGGAAGGCGCAAGAGTAGTAGGCGAAAGTTTGATAAAAGGAATAGAACCACGCATTAATGGAGCGCATGCCCTGCATGTGCTGGAGATTATTGAAGCAGCCAGAAAGTCGTCTGCTACTGGTAAGAAAATAAAGCTGAGCAGTACTTTTAAATGGCCGATGGTATGAATGAGGTGAGATTGCTGGTGCCCCAATGGTGAATCGGGAATTAGTGAATTAGCGAATAATTGTTTTACACAATACTTCGCACCAAATCTTGCAACTTGTATCAATTGAGATGGTTAAAGACAGAACAGTACTTCTTATTCGCTAATTCGCAATTCATAAGTCGCAATTAAAAGCAATTACTCAATATTTTCACCCTTATATAGTTAATTATATCAAAGTGAATTACTTTTGATTAAAAATGTTGCCCTTTTATGAAACACATACTTTTGTTTATATTTTCATTCTTTACGCTCACGACTTTTGCTCAAAGTATCTCTGAAGACCAGGTTAAAAAATATCTTGATGCGCTGCAAAAAGAACAGATTATTTCAGAGTTTGGCAAAGACGGGTTTCTTAAAGCCCTTTCTAAAGACAACCCGGCAATCAAGCAGCGTTTGTCTGGAATGCCCTTTGGTGCATTAAGCAAATTTCCCGATTCTCTGTTCCGATCCAGAGGCGCCATTCTAGGCTTTGTAGGCATTTTTGAGTTGATACGCAATGTTGGCTCAGCGGCTGACGAACTGGTGCAATTGCGTGAGATGTCGGAGAAAATACTAGGCGAAAGCATGTATTTCAAACCTGATATTGAAGGTGAAATAAATGCCCGAAACCCGATCTCATTTCTGGGATTGGAACAAAACCTGAAACCATCCAAAGAGAATTATGTTATTCTGGCCGATAAACTGAAAAGTATTCAGTTAATTGACCAGAAAGTGTATAATGAATTGCTCACCTGGCTCGAAAAAGACCGTATTAAACTCATCAATGACTTCGGCTTCTTTATTTATGCGGCCAAACAAACCTGGTTTTATGATAACTATGCATCTCAGAAAGCCATTCAGTTTAAATTTATTGACAGCCTTCAGGCAGTTAAAATGCTGCCGCAGGAAAAAGCAATTGCACTCAAACAATCGTATAAGCCATTCGAACTGAAAAGCAAAGTAGATATACTTTCACTCTGCAATAATGTAGTCATCATTCCGAAAGAACAGGGAAATTTCACCCGTGAAGAAATCTACCATAACCTGTTTAGCGAAGTAAAAAGCAAGTTATTGCCTGAATTTACCTTTACGGATTTTTCTGTAAAGGAAATAACCGGAAAAAACACCCCGGAAATGTTTGACAGCCCAATGGGTCTGCCATTCAGAAATCCGATGGATAAAGATAAAAAATATTATCGCCTGCAATACAATGTCAATGGTCTTGCTTATTCACAGAAAGCAGACACAGATTTCTCCTGGCTAAAAACACTTCAGAAGAGCATTCCACCGGATGTACATCTTGATACCAACGTTATTAAATCTTATGCTGTACTTCTTTCTCCATTAATAGGCATTAATATCAAAGATTTTCAGTCTGTCAATGATTATCTCACTGATAAAAAATCAGATAAACGGCTAATAATTGTCAGCAATGAGGTGAATCCACTATTACCAATCAGAGATGCAAGGAAAGTACTTGTAATGGTAGACAGCGTCCAGAATCTGGTTTTCAAAACCAGAATGACAGACAATACCTTTATTGCAGGCTTGCTGGGTTCTGAGAAAAGCGATTTCTCAGATAAATTCAGCCGGGAAAAACTAACAGCAATCATCCATGATTTTCAGGAAAATGGCATTTTACCTGCCGATACCAAAGAAGCTGTCGATAAAGCCATTGTTGATTTCAGATTTGAGTCGCATAACAGAAGCAATGTCAAGAGAAGTCTGCTTTTAAGTTTTCCTGCCATCATTGCAAAGGTTAATTTCAGCCCAAGAACTGAAACCGAGAAAATTAACTCTTTCAAAACATTTGTCGCAGAGCTTGCACGTGTGTCTCATAATCAGTTCAGACCTGAGAAAGTTACAGATAATTTTGAAAATGAAATAGTGAAAAGCAGTGAAAAAGACCGGAATCTGGTGATGGGATTCAGAATGAAGGATAAAAAATACGAATACAAGCAGGAAGTCCCTCGTATAGATAAAGAATTGCTAGAGGCGCAAAAAGGATTAAAAACAAACGCCTATATGAATTTCGATAATATCACTCTTAATGAATATCAACTGATAGAAGTGGTTAATGCTTCGCTCGAAGAAAATAATATTGACGGTACCTTTTATAAAATCAATGGCAACTATGGCACTTTTTCTTTGAATAATACCAGTAATTACATTTTCCTGACCAAGAAGCAATATGACTATATAGATAAAAACCACGCTGAGATATTTAATGAGCCCTCTACTGAAAATGCCTACCATTCTTATCAGGCCCAGATAGCCGCGTTCAGCGTAGAAGATTTTGCAGAGGCATTGCAAAGAGAAAAAATGCTGACAGAGGAAGCCAGAAAAACCCTTGACCTGAAAAAAGCAAAAGAGCCCTCAGATGTTCTGGCAGCAAGTTCGAAAGCAGTTATGGTAAATCTGAATGAACTGGCGGGCAAGAATAATACTGAATTATACAGCTATATTCTAAGCAAGTTCAGTTCAAAATTAATGCCTGATGCTAAAATAAGCGATATCAGATATGCTCAATTAACTGAGTCGGCAGACTCGACCGAATATATTGAATATCTGATTTCCTTAAAAATAAACGGCAAACCGTATGAGCAGAAATTGTTTGTTTCGCTGAATAAGGTAGTTCGGAGTGCACTTGATTCTCTTAAAAATGAGAAGTCCCAGTATTTTCCCGGAATTGGTGAAAATCAGTTTAAAGTCATTAATGATTATCTGACAGATATTGCTTCTCCGGACAGATTAGTGATTGTATGTGATTACCGAAGCCCAATGTTATCGTTTGTATTGTTTGATAGCACACAGGCCAATCTGGTAGCAGAAACGCTTCCTAATAATTACGTCGATTTTAATATGTATAACCGCGAGTTCAGCCGCGACAGTCTGCAAAGCACACTTTTTGAAATGGGGCGCATTGGTTTAATTGAACCAATGAACGAAACTCAGAAAGAAGATTTTATTCTGAAATTCCGCCGGAATCCGGGTTCCGGAAAGTCTTTACTGGAGGCCCTTCCTAAAGTGATGGTAAGAAGTAATATCTGGGAATTGGATAACTACAAAGACGTTTATAAGTCGTTGATTGATTCGCTGAAAACCATTTCCAAAGGCCACTTTAATCCTCAGAAGATAGAAGACAATTTTCAGAAAATGTTAAAAAAAGGAGAATCCGGCAATAGAATATTCAAATATAGTTTCGAACTCAACAATAAAAAATATAGCGAGAGCCAGATTGTAAAAGGTATTCCTAAAAAGAAGAGTAAGGACAATCCGTCAGACTATGAATACTTTGAGTTTAATACAGCTAAAATGATTGAACTCGTAAATAAAGCATTGGCCGAACAAAATTCTGATTACTCGTTTTATGAATTATCAGGCGGAGAAGATGATGAACTGTCAGGCCCGCAGTTTATCCTTTTATCAGCCAGACAATATCGCTGGATAAAATCAAAATACCCTGAGATTTTTGATAATAATGAAGACATGCGAATGTATGATTCTGACAAAATTGAGGAAGAAAACAAGAATTAAACTTTCAAAACCAACCTATCTATTCCTGAACCTAATACTTCTTTACTAACCGCCTATGAAAAAAAGTATCTTCGCAGTGCTACTATCTATGGGCATTTTTCTGATAGCTGCTGCATTACAAAAAAAATACCGACCTGATAGCGAACCCTATACAGAATGGCGGGAGTATCTCGGAGGGCCCGACCGTAACCATTATTCTACTTTAGATCAGATAAAGCCTGAAAACGTTCAGAATCTGAAAGTTGCTTGGACTTACTCAACGCCTGATTCAGGGCAAATGCAGGTAAATCCGATTATTGTAGATGGTGTGCTTTATGGTGTTACGTCATCTGTGCAGGCATTCGCCCTGGATGCTGCTACCGGTAAGGAAATATGGCGATTTGGCGATAAACTGAAAAACTTTGCCAGCACAAGCCGTGGGGTGGCTTATTGGAGCGAAGGGAATGATAAGAGAATTTTGCATACCATTGGTCACTATCTGTATGCAATTGATGCCATTACCGGGCAGCCGATTCCTACATTTGGCGATAACGGCAAAGTTGATTTACACACAGGGCTACCTGAAATAGCCCGGAAGAAATTCATTATTTCTAATACCCCCGGCACCATCTTCGAAGATCTAATTGTGATGCCTGTCAGGCTTTCGGAAGGTGCCGATGCCGCACCCGGAGACATCAGAGCATTTAATGTAAAGACCGGAAAGCTGGCCTGGACATTTCATACAATTCCGTATCCGAATGAACCCGGTTATAATACATGGCCTAAAGAAGCCTATAAAAATATTGAAGTAGGTGCAGCCAATAACTGGGCTGGGATGGCTGTAGACAGAGGGAGAGGCATCATCTATGTGCCAACAGGCTCTGCAGGATATGATTTTTATGGTGGTAAAAGAACCGGAAAAAACTTATACGCCAACTGTCTGTTAGCCCTGAACGCCCGCACTGGTAAATTAATATGGCATTTCCAGACTACCCATCACGATATATGGGACAGAGATTTACCGGCCCCTCCGAACCTGATTAAAGTGAAACACAATGGTAAAATGATTGATGCCGTAGCTCAGGTAAGTAAGCAAGGATACGTTTATCTGTTTGACAGAGTCAATGGCAAGCCATTGTTTCCTATTCAGGAAATACCCGCGCCAAAATCAACATTACAAGGAGAAGTTGCCTGGCCTACACAACCAATTCCGACTAAACCTGCGCCATTTGCCCGTCAGGCACATACACTTACCGAGAATGATATCAGTCCCTATGCCGAAAACCGTGATTCTCTGCTGGCTCAGTTCAGAACTTATAAACGCAATAGATTTGCAGCACCAAGTAAAGAGGGTACAGTAATTTTACCCGGCTTTGATGGTGGTGCCGAATGGGGTGGCGCCGCCGCTGACCCTAACGAAGGTATTTTATATGTAAACAGCAATGAAATGCCCTGGATACTAACCATGATTGATACACCTAAAAAGGATGCATTGGCCGGGCTCGGAAGAGGCGAGCGCATCTATGCCACAACCTGCGTGGCTTGTCATAAAGCTGATAGAAAAGGAAATGCGAAAAGCGGTTATCCTTCATTAATAGACATTGAAAAACGACGTGATAAAGCATTTGTTAATCAGATTATCAGCAATGGCAAGGGCATGATGCCAGGGTTTACTACCTTAAGTGTGTCAGAAAAACAGGCATTGGTAGATTTTTTATTCGGAGAAGAAAAGAAAGAGGTTAGTGCTTCTGAAAATAAATCATTCAAAAACCCCTATCTGCCTTATGTAAGTACTGGCTATAATAAGTTTTTAGACAGCAAGGGTTTGCCTGCCATTTCGCCGCCCTGGGGCACTTTGAATGCCATCGATTTAAATACAGGTGAATACCTCTGGAAAATTCCTTTGGGAGAACATGAATCTCTGAAACAGAAAGGAGTTCCGACGACCGGGTCCGAAAATTATGGCGGACCGGTAGTAACAGCCAACGGTTTGCTATTTATCGCCGCAACAAAAGATGAAAAATTCAGGGTATTTAATAAGAAAACAGGCGCATTATTGTGGGAGACTAAACTTCCTGCAGCGGCTTTTGCCACACCCTCTACCTATCAGATAAATGGCAGGCAATACGTAGTGCTTGCCTGCGGAGGTACTAAATTAGGAGCCAGGAAGGGGAATCAATACGTGGCATTTGCATTGCCTTAATAACGAGAATAGCCCTTTGAAGAACGGAGGGCTATTAATCCCTATCTCTAAAACCATCCCGCTGATAATACAAACGCATTTATCTACTCTTCCTTATACGTCTGACAATTTCTTCAGAACTCAGATTAATGTCTCTCAGAATACCTGTCAATGGTAAATTAAAGCCTACAAAATAAAGTCCCTTGTAGGGTTCTTCTTCAAACCACATGGCTTTGGGATAGCCCCTTTCATTGAGTAAAGGAGATACGTTCTCAACGATTTCTTCTAATTGCGCGTGGTAGCCTGTTGCCAGTACTATCACATCAACAGGTACTTCTTCTCCGTTTTTAAAGATTATACTATTCGGCCTGAGTTGCTGAATATCGGGCATTACTTTAATATTACCGGCCTTGATTTGTGCAAGAGTACCCACATCAATAACAGAAACTTTGCCAAGTGTACGCAATTGTTCGGATGGCGCAAGAGGTGAGATTGGAATGCCTGTACCTTCCACAGCCTTCAGCACCAGTTTTTTAAACTGCTTGGCTATAAAGTCATAAACTGTATTACCGAAGCGGATAAAGAATATAGCAAGACTCTGGGTAGAGCGCCCTTTAAACTCTCTTTTAACAATATTAACCGGGTTCCGGATAGAGACATAGGTTTTTGCACCGCTTTCAAACAAGTCAAGGGCTATTTCTGCCCCTGAATTACCATAACCTACTACTAACACATTCTTGCCTTTAAAAGGCACCCCATTTTTATACTTTTCTGAATGCAGTATTTCTCCTTTAAATTCCTCCTGCCCTTTCAAAGTCGGGTATTTCGGTACACGGTTGTAGCCTGTGGCTATCAGCACATTTTTTGCCTCGTAGGTCTTGTCTTTTGTCTGTACTATCCAATTATCCCCATTTTTGCTGACTGAAATTACGCTTTGTTTAAAAATAGGTTTAATAGTAAAATGCTCGCAATAT
>CALRLN020000216.1:0-8708 GCA_943368675.1 Chitinophaga pinensis
CCATAAAATTTACAGTGTTCAAAGCAGTCCTTTAAATACCTATGCCAAGATTGCTTATCTTTGTCTTGCCAATTAATGCATCCCTGATTCATGAAGAATTTTAATCTCTTGCCCCTCCTTTTATTCTGCTTTTTATTCAGTGATAATTACGCCCAAGTAGCACCGGAGCCCTGGTGGAAAAGGAATAATTTAAGGCTCATCCAGACCAACCTTCCGGCTTATGAAGCAGCTACTCTGAATCCTGATTCACTCGTAAAAGACCTGATAGATTTTTCTGCCAATACGCTTATCATTAATGCCGGAGGTATCATGGCCTTTTATAAAACTAAACTCGACTTTCATTATACTAATCCATATATGAAAGAAGAAATGTTGAGTCAGGTAATTAAAAAATGTCATGATTATAATATCAGGGTAATTGTTCGTTTCGATTTCAGTCGTGTACATGAAAGTATCTTCAAGGCTCACCCGGACTGGTGTTATATTTCCCCGGCAAACGAACGCATTATTAATACTGATATGTATGTGGTTTCTATCAATGCGCCTTATGTACAAGAGAAAGCCTTCCGGATTATTGAAGAGGTGATGGATAATTTCCCGATTGACGGAATTTTCTTAAATATGCCGGGCTATCAGGTTAATAATCCCTATGAAGGAAAATATCACGGCATCGATCAGAATGAATATGATAAAAAGGCATTTGCAACTTACAGTAACGGCTTAAATCTGCCAACGGTAGAAGATAAAGCCGACCCTGTTTACCAGAAGTATCTGGCTTTTAAGAAAAGTACAATAGAAAATTGGTCAGAGCGGTTACACCGACTCGTAAAATCAAAAAGTAATCAGATTGCTATCTGTACTTATCTGGACAAACATGTGGATATTATCCGGCATGAGTCTCAGACTAATAGTTTACCCTACTGGCCATATAGCGCTTCTGATAATGTTAACAATGCAAGAAACTCCTTCCCTGAGCATATTATCAGCAATAGCAGCATACAGCAAATCTCTTTTCAATCAAGGTACAATGCCATAGAACCTGAGGAAGCCGGGATTCGACTCTATGAAAACATTGCCAATGGATCGGGATTAGACATTAGTTTAATGGGTGATATGCGTGATTATGAAGACGAACGGAACTTTGCCGTAATTAAAAAAATATATGCATATCACAAAAAGCATGAAGAATACTTTGGCAACTATACCTCTATCGCAAAAATTGCACTCATTGCACCTGGCTCATGGCCAAGTGGAGAGCCTATGCAGGAGTATAGAGGTATACAACTCATGTTAAAAGAAGCGCATATACCTTTTGATATAATTGAAGATGCCCAGATAGCTAACCTGAAAGAAAAGTTACAGAAATACAAGCTGATTATTCTGCCCGAAAGCACCCATCTGAAACCAGAATCCATTGCACTTTTAAAAGAATTAAGTCAGCAGGGTACTAATCTGATTGCTACTAACCGAAGTTTTTTTGATTCGCCGGAAACCCTGATGGAATTATTCGGTGCAAAAATCGTTAACAAAGACCATGAGGGAAGTGGTTTTTATCTTTCACCCGATAATAAAGTCTTATTCAAAAGATTTAAACAACAAAAAATGCTTTTCTGGAAGTTTAATCTGGGTCTGTATGATTTTTCTGGAGCAGATAAAACCTATTTACCCATTTTAAGCAAAGGCAGGCCTGGTCCGCCGGAAATAATAGGCGGGCACAATCCAACTAAGTACTATGCAATGGGTATAAAGCAGAATCTAAACAGCAAAAATATTATTTTACCCGTTAATCTGGGTAAATTATATTATCTGCACGGCTATGAACAACATAAAAATATCTTATTGGATATTATTGATTACGTATTTCCTGGAAACGGGCAAATTGTACAAACAGACGCCCCTGAGCGCATAGAAGTATTATTGCACGAATACAGAAAGAATACACCTATCAGTATTAGCCAAAAACAAAGTGATGGTTTAATAGTGCACCTGGTAAACCTGACAGGTTTTAGTGGAAATACCTATTTTAAAGCCTTGCCTGTGTATAACACTACCTTTAAGATTAAAGTAGATTTTAAGCCTTCAGGAATTTATTTGCTTGGTACCAAACGAGCAATTCCATTCCGTTCAGAAAATGGTTTTGTTAGTTTTAAGGTCAATAAAATTGAAGATTTTGATGGAATTATCATAAACAGGTAAGTCTCGAAAATAAATCCTGTTTAAATGAAAATAAGGTGTCTGCCATCTATGTTACCAATTAAAACCAAATTATGAGAGCTATCATTTTACTATTCACCTTGCTTTATTGTTTATCGGCTTCGGCACAAATCGACTTCGTAACACCTTTCAAAGATTGCCAGATAGAAGGTAGTACTTCTATATATGATTATAAAAATAAAAAATGGCTTTTCAGCAATAGTAGCGATGCACGTTTTGAGACTTTGCCTGCCTCAACTTTTAAAGTAATTAACTTATTAATTGCACTGGAAACGGGAGTAATCAGCGACGAAAACGAAGTTATCAACTGGGTTGGTAAAACTGATACAACACTCTATGGATACAGACCGGAAATTTATAAAAATATGACGGTAAAAGAAGCCTTTGAGGTATCTGCTGGCTGGGTGTTTATCGAATTAGCCAAGAAAATCGGGAAAGAAAGATACCTGTATTATTTAAAGCTTTGCCAATATGGCAATCTGAATCTTTCTCAAAAAGATGCAGATTTCTGGAATTTCGGTGCATTTGCCATCTCTCCGGTTAATCAGATGGAATTTCTGATAAAAGTCTATGAAGAAAAACTGCCCTTCTCTAAAAGAAACATTGAGATTCTGAAAAAGGTGATGATTACTGAAAAAACAGACACCTATACTATCCGCTCAAAAACAGGGTGGACGAGAGTATCGGGCAATGATATAGGCTGGTGGATTGGATACGTAGAGAGGAGCAATAATGTGTATTTCTTTGCTACCCGAATTATCAAGAAAAGAAGTACTATCAACAAAAACTTCGGTCAGTGCAGAAAAGACATTACTAAAAACATACTAAGGCAACTAAAAGCCATTGAATAATTGTTGATTGCCTGAATAGTATTCTAAACTCATGCCTTCTGAACTTGAAAATTATTACCTGAAACAAAGCGAGCCTATCCAAAGCTGTTTATTGGCACTCAGAAGCATTATTATGGGTATTGGTCCGCTGATAACCCATGAGCGTAAATACCAGATTCCCTTTTTTTATTATAAGGGGAAGAAACTATCTTATCTCTGGGTTAATAAAAAGAAATTACAACTCGGATTTATAGAAGACAAATGCTTGCAGGAGCCTGTTGAAGGCGTAAAGTTAAAAGACAGATACCAAAGCATAATCATTAATCCTCATGAAGATATTCCTATAGAAATTATTGTAGAGAATCTCAAAGCGCTTATACATTTGTACGATAATTCTGATAAATAGTATGGCTGCAAGCCGAAAAAAATTTTATAGTATATTTGGGCGGAGTACTCTTTCAGGTCTTAAAGAAAGTATATAATCTGTAATCGTCCGCTGATTCAATCTTAATCTAATCATGAAAAAAATCATTTCTTATTCTTTAGTTGTAGCGACTGCGATATTTTTTATTGCGTGTAACTCATCCGACAGTTCATTTGATGAACAGGATGGCCTTGGCTCTTTTAATAAAGACAGTCTGGCTCAGCATATTATTACTTTGGCTTCAGATGAATTTCAGGGCCGTCGTCCTTTCACGATAGGTGAAACAAAGACCGTTGAATATCTTACTCAAACGCTCAAAAATATGGGGGTAGAACCCGGAAATGGGAATGAGTATTTTCAGAAGGTGCCAATGGTTGAAATTACCCCTACTTGTGCCCCTACCATAAAAGTAGAAACAGCTAAAGGTAATTTCAGCTTAAAAAATATGGAGGATTATGTAATATGGACAGAAAATACAGATTCTGTTATCTCCCTTAATAATGAAGAGGTAGTTTTTGCAGGTTTTGGTGTGGTTGCACCTGAATATAACTGGAATGACTACGCCGGACTTGATGTAAAAGGTAAAGTGGTATTGGTAATGGTGAACGACCCGGGATTCAGTTCGGGAGATACAACCCTGTTTAAAGGCAAAGAAATGACCTATTATGGCCGCTGGACTTACAAATTTGAAGAGGCAGCCCGCCAAGGAGCAAAGGCCTGTTTAATAATACATAATGAGGCAGCCGCTTCTTATGGATTCAGTGTTGTACAAAATTCATGGGGTAAATCTCAACAACATTTAGATACGAGAGGAAGTAAAGAGTATCGTTGTCCTGTAGAAGGGTGGCTCACTGAACCAGCAGCCAAGAAACTATTAAATACTTTTCCGGACGGTGAATCACTTTTGGCAAAGGCCAATGAAAAAGGTTTCAAACCTGTAGCGTTGAACCTTAAAATCTCGACCTCAATGAAAGTAAAAGCTGTATTTAATGAATCAAAAAATGTAATCGGCAAAATAACCGGGACCAAGCGACCAAATGAATATGTTATTTATACAGCGCACTGGGATCATTTCGGGATTGGCAAACCAGATGCGAAAGGAGATTCCATCTATAATGGTGCTTTAGATAATGCCAGCGGTACAGCCGAAATATTAGAGGTAGCCAGAGCATTCAAAAGCATGAAGAATAAACCAGAACGCAGTATAGTCTTTCTATTTGTAACAGGAGAAGAACAAGGGCTGTTAGGCTCGGCCTACTATGCACAAAATCCGGTGTATGCTGTTGATGAAACAGTGGCTAATCTGAATATTGATGTAATCAATAATTTTGGACGTACGAAAGATGTTTCTATTGCGGGTGGCGAGGGGCAGTCTGAATTAGAAGATTATCTGAAAAAAGAACTGAAAAGTAAAGACAGGTATATTGCACCTGAAGCGCATCCGGAAGCCGGGCATTATTTCCGCTCTGACCATTTTAGTTTTGCTAAAGTTGGTATACCTGCCTTAACTATTGGTGCTGGCATTGATGAGATACCACAAGGGAAGGCCTACGGACAAAAACAGCAGGAATTATATAACGAAAACTTTTATCATCAGACAACCGATGAGTATGATGCATCAACCTGGAAACTTGAAGGTGGGCTTGAAGATACTGTTATTTTATTTCAGATAGGAAAAAGATTGGCTTTTGAAACCACCTGGCCACAATGGAGAGAAGGATCAGAGTTTAAAGCATTAAGAAAAAAATAATTAAAGCATAATGAATCAATCAACAGAAACAAACAGGCCTGCTGCCATTACTTTTGCTTGTACGGCGGCATTTGTATGGGCCTCATTATCCATTCCTCTTATATTTTTCAGTAGCAGTAAAGTTATTGGTAGCTGGTATCCTCCCTATCTTGCTTTTACGGTGGTAATAAGTTACGCAAGCGCATTTGGTATCTGGCTTATGAAAAAATGGGGATTCTACGTTTATCTTGCTTTCAATATTATTAATCAGGCGGTGCTGCTTAGTATGAGTATGTGGTCATTATTTTCTATTCTCATTCCTGCCATAGTAATCGGAGTAGCATACACGCATCTGAAAAGCATGAACCAGTAGTAAAAGATAAAACTTACTATATAACAGAAGCGCCACTCAGGATAACCCGAGTGGCGCTTCTTAATTTATAATTATTCAAACCTAAATCATTTATCAGGGTTCAACAAATCATAGAACTGATCAAGTTTTGGCATCAGGATGATACGCGTACGACGGTTGGTAGCACGTCCTTCAGGTGTATCGTTGCTTGTTAAAACATTGTATTCACCTCTCCCTGCTGCAATCAATCTGTTAGGATCAACCTTAAATGTGCCTTGTAATGCTCTTACTACTGATGTAGCTCTTTTAGTACTCAAATCCCAGTTATCTGTCAGACATTCTGTATTGATTGCTACATTATCTGTATAACCTTCGATCATTACTTCCAGATCAGGACGAGATTGAATTATCTGTGCAATTTTACCTAATACTTCATTAGCTCTGCTAGAAAGTTTGAAACTTCCGCTTGAAAATAACATCTTATCAGAGATATTTACCATTACTACAGTTTTGTCTACTTTAATATCAACATCTTTATCATCAATACCGGCACTCAATACACGCGTTAAGTTTACAGCTAATGCAAGATTAATAGAATCAGCCTTGGTTCTGGCAGCTTGCAGACGGTTGATGTATTTATCTTTCTTTTCTAGTTGAGCAAGAGTTTTATCGATATTATCATTAGCAGCTTTAGAAAGAACTGTAAGATTACCAACCTGCTCCATTTGTTTGTCACGAAGGCTTTTCAGGTCATTAATCTGATCTCTCAAATCTTTGATTTGTGAATCACGTTGTTGCACATCGCTTGCTGAAGCTGTACGAAGGCTTTCTCTTTCCTGCTCAGCTTTCGCTAAACGGTCTTTGAAATCCTGTACCTGGTCGCCGCATTTTACCAAATCAGCTTGTGATTTTTCGTACTGTTGTTGTAGGCCTGCATACTTCTTTTTCGCCACACAAGACGACATAAAAATAGCAGCTGCAATAAAAAATAGAAATTTAGACGGAGTTCTCATACACTAATTTACGTTTGTGTTTAGGGTTTAAACTTTTGCGAATTTCGGAAATTATGAATTAATAAAAAATTAAATATTAAAGCCGATATTGGTTTTTAGTAATAAATACCAAGACTTGATAAAAAAGTACTATTTCTTAATATGAAATCGTGAAAATAGACCTGAGATTTATAAAATATTAATCAGCACTTTCAAAAAAGCCTATTAAATCAACCTTGTAAATCTCCGTTTTACTTCCGGCCTGCTATCAGATATTTTTTTTTTACGGATTCAGTATTTTTTTAACAGATCGAAAAAAAAAGTTTTACCAAAATTATTTTTTCTTTGACTTTTTCTTCCTGCATCCAAAAACTTAGCGCTTGGCATGGATTTCAGGCATAATGAAATTTTTCAAAACAAAGGCCTGACAATCCGTTGATTATCAGGCCCTTACAATTTCAGCATCGCAGCGATTTAGTGACCCTAAGGGGGTTTTCAAATAAATCGTTTAATGCGTTGATAATTAGCAGTTTAAAAGCCTAATAAGTCGGATTCCCTGTAAAATTTCAGAACTTTGGATTAAGTGCTTCGATGTAATCGTTAAGTTTTTTCATCTTAAATGTGGTTTCATTAAGCAATGTTAATGTAGACCTGGTCTTTTCATCAAAAACATCTAAATTCTTAATTCTGATTGCTGTGCCAGTTGAGCATACTAAAATCATTCCTCTAAGAGAGCCAACTTCCGAATAATCTATATCTACTCCTATGACGGCATTCCCGCCTAATGATAAAGCTTTTATCCTCATCATATTAAGACAAACTTGCTCCCCTTTTGAAATTTTTTTATTCATTGTTCCAGATTCCTGCCCCCAGAAATCATTCCAGTCAGAAGATAGCTCACTAAGGAAGCCGGTTCCCATCGTGGTTTGGGCAGTTACAATACTTAGTATTTCATATTCCCAGACATTTGTTGCCTGTATATTAATACATGGCATAACTTGAAGAGAATCTGTTTGTATTTTCCTTAGTTTTTCAACCTCTTCATTATATCCCGCTTTCGCCATACTATACTCAATACTTATGCAGGATTCACAATAAGCAGGACTATTCTTTCCTGAATAAGAGTTGATAAAATCAATATCTTTTGTAACTAATCTATTAATACCAAAAAAACCTGAAGGAATAATCTTTTGCTTGCAATTAGGACAAAATTCGTACTCCATAGTCAATTACGGTTTAGCCACAGACAGCTTATCATTTTTTAGTTTGTCAAGGTCAGCAGCTTGGTTGTTTATTAATTTTTCTTGTAACTCAATAATCTTTCGTTGAAGCTTTTGATTCTCCAATAATAATTGATAATCAGGAATTGGCTCACTTACCTTAATTGTTTCTGAGCTTATCAATTCACTTAAACCCACTCCTAAAAATTCAGATACTTTTAAAACAGTATCCATGCGTGGATTTTCGGTATTTAATATTGACGCAACAGCTTGCGGAGTGATTTTTAAGAAATCAGCCAAGTCCTTTTGAGAGTATCTTTTTTCCTCAAGTCTTTGCTTTATAATCTTGCCAATATGCATACCAGAAAAATAAATTTAATAAAAAACAAGATTTTACTTGTTTTTTATAATGACGTTTCTTTACTTTGTCCAAGCAAGCTAAACAGCGTGCGAATTTGCAAGCAAAATATGCAAAAAAATGGAAGCAACCAAACCGATTGATGCTAATCAGGGGAATTTACGCGACGAAAAAGTAGAAACCCCTACCCGCCTTGAAGCTCTGGTAAGTAAGTATCCTGATAAGTTTGAAGATTTTCGAGTTTACTTCAGACAAAATGGGATTTCTGACCAGGTATTTTATAACCTGAGAAAAGGTAGGCAGGGATATAAGCTTGTCCACAAAATGCTTATTGACCGGATGGTCAGACACTTTGACCTTAATGAAAAATGAGCCTTCTGACTACAATCAACATCAGCCTGCCACCAGAGCAACTGGAGCTGCTCGAGTTGGTGGCTGAAAAACTCAAGGAAACCTCCGGCAAAAAAAACGCCGAAGCCTGGCTAACTATGGACGAGGTGGCCGATCGCCTGAAGGTGAGCCCGGGTACCATCCGCAAGTGGATTGCGGATTATAAATTTCCGCACTCAAAGCTAGGTGAAGTGACACG
>CALRLN020000217.1:0-8706 GCA_943368675.1 Chitinophaga pinensis
GGAATTGATTATCTGTTAAAACCTGTGGAACTCTTAGATTTACAGAATGCCATTGAAAAGGCAAAGAGTATCAATCAGAAACAAAGTAAATCTCCGCTCGACCTCAATAAACTGATGGAAATACTGCAAACGGGCAGCACACCTAAACCTGCCTATAAGGAGCATTTTCTGTGCAATCACCGCAATGCGTGGATATTGGTAAAAACCAAAGACATCGCCTATTTTTATTATGAGATGGTAGTACATATTATTACAAAAAACAATGAGAAATTCAGTCTGGACAATACCATGGAAGAAATTGAAACCACCCTTGATAATGACATTTTTTACAGAGTGAACCGGCAATACATTGTAAATATAGACATCATTCAGAAGGTCTGGGGTTTAGAAAACTTAAAACTGATAGTGAAACTAAAAGAGCCTCATCAGGCAACAGAGATAGATATAAGTCGTCAGAAAGCCCCTCTTTTTAAGAAATGGCTTGAAAAATAAACAAGCTCCGCCACATAACGTATATGAAATACAGAACAAATAATAAAAAATGCCGTATAAACAGAATATGCCTATCTATTCTTATAGCTGTATTCCTGTTTATAAACACTACTCAAATAAGCTTCTCTCAACGACTTCCCTTTACTTTCAGCCAGATTAAAATATCCGATAATAGCCTCGAAAACCGGGTCTTTTGCATGCTTAAAGACCAAAGCAGTTACCTGTGGCTAGGCACAGCAAGCGGACTTAAACGCTACGATTCTGAACTGACAATTACACTGAAACATAAAATAAATGACCCTAATTCATTAGTTAATAATAATGTAACTGCCTTATGTGAAGACAAGCAAGGAAGAATCTGGGTAGGCACCAACGAAGGGATTTGCTATTTCAACAAGCAAAAAAACCATTTTATTACAATTAAGGAACTAAATAAACCTGATTACGTTTGCCTCAATATTATATGTGATTCGAGAGGCGATATCTGGTTTAGTATACGTGACCGTGGCTTGTTTAAATTCGATTGTCGAACAGGTCAATTACAAAATTTCATGCATAATGAAGCTAAACACGGCACAATCAGTTCTAACCGCATTGTTCAGAATGGTTTAGTCGAAGACCCCAATAAAAAAGGTCTTTGGCTCATCTGTAATAATGATTTTGGTTTGAATTATCTGGATTTCTCAAGTCAGCAGGTTTTCAATCGTGGTTTTAATCCTGACAATACCCCAATTTTTGAAGCCCACTCTCCAAGGGCATTATGCATCAATCAGGATAAAATAGTATTTGCCGATAATACCGCCGGGGAAATAGTCTGGTATGATACTCAAAACCGAAAAACAGTCAAAAGATTTGTACTCACAGGCAATTGGTCTTCAATGTTTGAAATTTCAAAATTATTTTTCGATGTAAATCAAAACCTTTGGGTAAGCTCTGCCAATAACCGGATGGCTTATATTAACCCGAAAAAAAATCTGATTACTGAAATTGCCTATGAAAAAGGAAATAACAACTCAATTACATCAAATCAGTTTATTGATGTGTTACAGGAAAAAAATGGCACGATTTGGTTTGCAACTTTGAATGGCATAGCAACAGTCGATGGCGTATCTGCACTGTATCCCGACAATAAAATCCTTAACGTTTTTGATTTTTCTAATACTTTCTTTAAAAACAATGAAAAAAACGGATTAATTTACTTAGCAGAAGAACCCAGAGATAATTCATGGTGGATGACCACCAGCGACAATAGCCTGATTCGGTATCATCCGGAAACCAATATATCTGCTGTGTATCAGGTGCCAACAAATCCAAAATATGAAAAGGTATATGATGTTCCCACTGCCATTATTGATTATACAAAAAAACTAATCATAATCAAACCCTATGAAATTTATTTGTTCGACAAAAACACTATAAAGTTTGAACAAATTGCCGTTCCTCCATCAATATCTTATACAAATAAATATTCAATTGCCCATGCACGAATGATGGGCGATTCGCTTTGGGTTTTTCTGACTGGAAAAAGATTGTATAAAGCTTATAATTACCATCTGAAAACAAAAAAATGGAAAATGTATCCGATTGTATTCAGCAAAGGTGCTGAACTGAAAGACACAAATAAAAATTTTGCACCCAATCTTTCCTTATACAGCCGGAGTGGAGAATTCTGGCTGGCGATTCATTCGGGGGGTCTGGCAAAATTTTCAAAAGATAAGCAGGTTTTTGAAGTTATCAAAACCAGACAGGATATTGATTTTACAAAACTGGGGTACTCAGGCTTTGTAGAAGATTCAAATGGAAAATTCTGGCTAGGAACTTATAAATTAATCAGATTTGACCCGAAAACTTATGATTTTAGTGAGGTTTTAGACATGGACTTAATTGAAGCGCTATCTATTGATGAGTACGATAATCTCTGCATGACTTTCATAGATAATATTTTATATTTCAATGAAAAAACCAAAGAGAGATTTACCTTTAATTTTCAGAAAAATGACCTGTTTTCGGATTGGGGTAATAGACTGATAACCCTTAAAAACAACAAATTGGTAGCGACTTACAAGCAAATGGCAGTTTTGCTTAATTTCAAAGGCATGAAACTGCCGTCCTTTAGAGACCAATTATATTTCAACCGTATTTCAAGCACCGATACATCTATCATCATTCATAAAAACAATTCACAAATTAACTTTGATTCAAAACAAAATTCCTTTTCAATTTACTTTGGCATCCTGAGCCCTCCCAATAATAACAGGTACGAAATTTCTTATCAGTTAGAAGGCTATGATAAGAATTGGATTATTGATAAAGAAAATAAGAAAATGGCTGTTTATGGACACCTGGATGGTGGTGATTATCTATTTAAGATACGAGCCAGAGATATAAATCAGAATTATTTACCGATTCAAACGCTCCGGATTCATATTGATACACTCTTCTATATCACTGTCTGGTTTAAAGTATTCTGCTTTTTCGCTGTTGTTTTGATGCTTATTGCTTTTTTCCGTTACCGTACCAATCAAAGAAAGAGAATCCATCATTTACAGATTCAATCAACCCGATTAGAAAAAGATAAAACCGAGATTCAGTACCAGAACCTTATCAACCACCTTAATCCGCACTTTCTGTTCAATAGCCTCACCTCATTAAATGGCTATATTCTTTCAGAACCCGAAGTAGCTTCCGATTTTCTGCAAAAATTATCGGCCATTTATCGGTACATTCTACAAAACAAAGACAACGAAACCGTAAGTCTGGGTCAGGAATTAGCCTTTGTAAAAAACTACATCAATCTTCAGAAATCCCGATTTGACGAAGGCTTCCAAGTCAATATCAATATTGATAATAAGTATCTGCTAAATAGTATTGTGCCTGTAACACTTCAGAATCTTTTCGAGAACGCCATTAAACACAATACCATTGAAGAAGAAAAACCACTGATTATTAACGTGCATATTGAAGACAATATGCTGATAGTATGGAATAATTTACAGAGAAAGAAATTCGTAGAGACATCAAACAAACAAGGGCTTGACAGCCTGAAAATCCTCTACAAATACCTGAGCACTACGCCACTGGAGACCATTGAAACAGCAAATGAATTCATTGTAAAAGTACCTTTGCTTTAGGATTTAAAAGACTTTTGCAAGTACCTATTCCATAAAAAACCACGAAGCACCCTTTGCTCCGTGGAAAAAGACTCAACATCCTACTTACTGCCCTATCGCAATTAAAGAAAATCTGACTTCATCATCAACAGTAAGCGTTAGACCTGTATTATTGCAAAGCCTGATGACCCCACCGCTAGTTGTTACAGTTTCGATACTTATAACCAATTCTTTATGACTACCGTTAATAGCATTTGCTTGTCCGAGTATTACTACAGGAGCCTGTGAAAAATCAAATTGATTTGGGAAATAAAATTGTTTTGTTTTACAGGTATTTTTATTAATAAAAAAATTAATCCCGGTAGGGCTAGTTATAATCTCTTGTATCAATAATTGACTGGCATTCGTATTTGATAAAGTTCCTTTTGTCTCTATTGATAAACTTCCGGCATAGCTTACATCACCATCTACTCTCAATTTATCGGTATTAGCTGCATTACCTATACCAATATTGCCGCCATATTTAATATTCATTCTTCCGCCAACGCCACCTGATCCCTGTTCCCGGAATTCAAACCAATCTGATGCCTCTGAATTGATAAGTCCCCAGTTTTTTACATCCGCAGTGCTTTTAATACTGATCCTTCGGTCTAATAAATCTAATTTTTCAGTAGGTGTATTGGTATTAATTCCTACCTTGTCATTGACGGATAATGAGCTGAACCTCGCAATACCTGAAACATCGAAATCATAAGAAGGAGTATTACTGTTAATCCCGATTTTCCCCATATAATAAATATCTGAACTTCCTTCCCAATAAGAGAATGCATACTCTGTAGTATTTAAATCTTTACAATACATAACAATATTTTCATTCGAATTATAGAAAATTTTGCCCATATCTGATACAGGACAGGGGAAGTTTGAATTTTTGGCTAAGCTAAAAACTTCAGGCTGTACAACGACAAACTGTGCTATGAGTTTGCCTGAAAAGAACAGGAAGGTGAAAATTAAGAGTTTTGATTTCATGATTATATAAAAATCTATAATGAATGTTTGAAGATTAATGGTTGAGAACTGGTTTATTAAGCATTCAGGTTTTATACTGATTAAAGTCTGAATTGATATGAAAACGCTTAAATACCTATACACAAGACATTAAAGACCATATTACTAAGTGTGATATTGCTTGCTGTGGTATTGCAAAAGCGTACTATAACAGCCGTAGCAGTAGCTGATTGAATGCTGATAATTAATTTGCCGAAATCGCCTGTACCTGAAACCAGATTACCAACCTGTACCGTAGGCGCAAATGTATAAGCGGCACCACTTATATTTAGCGAAGAACTAGTGGCACAGTTTCCGGCAAGAACCGTAAAAGTAGTTCCAAGGCTGACATTTGTTATATGCGTTTTCATCGAGGCACTTGTGGTGGTTCTCACGATACCTTTCCCACCATTAACAGTCAGATTTCCCGTAAAACTACCTGTACCATCTACTGAAAGTTTAGCCGTAGGCACAACAGAACCAATACCTACATTACCACCATTGGCAAATATCATCCGGGCAGTACCATCTTCCTTAATTGTAAAATAATCATCGTCGTCAGAATAATCAAATTTCCATGTTTTTGAGTCTATTGAACTGCTGATTGCTATATCACCATCTACTACTTCTAAAGCTGTACTCGGACTAGTTGTTCCAATTCCTATCTCACTTGCAACATAAAGAGAACTTTTAATATTTACCATGCCATTAACATCCAATGGGTATTGAGGGGTATCGGTATTGATTCCCACTTTTCCGTAATAATGAATCGTATTAGGTAGTGCCTGATATTCATCCCATTGTGAAACTGCGATTTTCCATTTTGTGCCATCACAAGCCATCATAAGCTTAGTGGTAGTATTGAAATATATTTTGCCTTTATCGTCGACAGTACAAGCCGGAGCTTCTGCCAGATTAGGTAAAATAAATCCATCAGGCAGCATGGTTCCTGACTGGGCAAAACTATAGAATGATACCAGATAAGTGATAAATAAAGGGAGTAGTTTTTTCATCGGATTAAAGCGGTACGCCGCTACGTTTGTTTTTGGATGATTTATACTTCAAAATTGTAGTCTGACACGCGATTAATAAAAAAAACGTAAGTGAGTAGCAGGAAAAATCACCTGAATAGCAAAGAATTGATTTTGACTTGCAACAGGCTCCCGCTTAAAATAATGCAATCAGCAATCTGTATACGTGCTTCAATAAAAATGAATAAGAAATCAAACAAAAGGCACCACCAAAAATGCCAAAGACCAGTAATAGAATTCAGGCATCTTTTCAATCGAGTATCGCTTCCTGAGGTTTTTTGGGGAGGTATTTTATTCTAACTGTATTACCCACCTGATAAGTACATGAGTGCTTAGGTTACAAAAAAAGAGAGACCGCCTCTTTCAAAGCGATCTCTTCTGTATTTTCAAGCAATATCCCTACTCTCTCGTAATCTTACTAGCCCCACTGGTATGCGAAGAATTCATTTCCTTTACTTTGCCTAAGTTGATACGACTGGCTCCGGTGGCATCGGCGTTTACACGGTTAATTTCCATTCTTCTGGCATCTATATGGCATGCACCTGTTACGTCAATATCCATTTTATCAGCCGAACCGCGGAAATCAGCATTGGCAGCGCCTGTGGCATTCAAGTCTATGCTATTGGCATCTACATCTATCGCTGCTTTTACTGCGCCTGTCAGATTAATATCAAGGTTCTGATTTTTGTCTTTAAAACCTATCACTTTGGCAGTTGAAGCACCTGATAAATCGAGTCCTTCAAGTTTTGGCATCGTGATAATAATTCTGGTTCTTTCATTCCGGCGATTGAACGAGAACTTATCTCTGTATTCGATTTCAAGTGTTTCTCCTTTTACATCAATGTCCAGATCATCAATATTATCCTGGCTATCTGAATCAGCCGTAACACCGTATGAATCTCCCTGACGAATTGTTACTATAAAGGCTCCACCTACTTCAACCTTACTGAAGTTTTTCTCATCGAATCTTTTCTCAAACTGCCCTTTGCCTTCAAATACTTCCATGTCAAACGAGTTACCATCTTCATCATAATCATCGCCTCTATCTCTTATAGCTTCTCTTTCTTCGTTACTCAGTTTCGGACAATCTCTGCAAATCATACCCGAATCTCGTTTCATCACAAAAGTATACTTATCGATATCGTCACCGTCTACATCAAAATTATCATTGTGCCAGCGGTTAAATATTTCATAATAGAATCTCCGGGTAATCTTGAATGATTTATCATAAGGAATATACAAGGTCATGTCAAGATCCTGTCCACGAATACGGGCATTTTCAGCCAATAACATTTCTTCATTGAAAATCAGCACCGAATCTTTTTGTTTTACATCATATATCACGCTTCTGGCATTTTTTTCAGCATCTGCTTTTGTACGTCCATGAGCTTCAAATCTTTGATCCAGTTTCAGATCTGTACCATCATACCCCTCAAGCTCTACACTTACCTGATTTTTCACCTCAAAGCCGTCAAAATCATCATCGTGATTATCGAACGAATCTAACAATAGCGTTTGCGTTGGCAATGGGAAGTTTTTAGTTACTTCTACTTTGCTCTTTTTCTTGAAATTCAAAGCATATTTTGTTGCCAGAATACCAGTACCCATCAAGCCGGCCAACCATAAACCTAATAATGAAATCCAGAAATTACGGGTACCTATCCGGCGGTTGGTCATTAGTATTAAACCTACTAATAATAAAGCCAGGAATGGTGTGAAGGTGGCAAGAAAAGCAAAGAAGCCTGTCATTGGATGAATATCACCCGCTAGCGATCGGAAAGGACTGTTATCAAAGAAATCAGTTCCCTCAATGCCTGTCATTACACCGAAGAACGCTGCAACAGACGCTACTACTGCTACCAGAATAGACAGGGCAAAAATCATTAATACTATACCCGACAAAACTCTTGCTACAGGCCCCAGATTTTTCAGAATCTCTCCAATTCCTTTAATAATGACAGCAATTAACCGGAAAGGGAATAGAAGAATCTTAGTAAGGGCATTTTCTGGTGCACTTTTATCAACTTTCAATCCTTCTTTAATATTCGTTTCAATGTTTGAAAGCGTTACAGGCTCACCTTTCATTTCCATTTTCTGTGTCAGGGTCTGCGCTTTAGGTGCAACTATCCACAGAATAATATAGGCCAGGAATCCCGTTCCGAAAAGCAACACACTTAATACAAACAATAAGCGGATAACTGTAACATCTACTCCAAAATAGGCCGCTAAACCACTGGCAACACCCCCCAATACTTTATTATCCTTATCGCGGTAAAATTTCTTGATTTTTTCATCTTCAGTAAGAGTAGTACTTGGCGGAAACACCAGCCAGCATACAAAATAACCTAAGAACACAAAACCTGAAATAGGGGCTAAATCGTCAATTAATGGAGGTATTCCTAAGAATATAAACAAAAAGATGATTCTCATCCAGACTACATCAATATTGAAGTAATGTGCCAGGCCTGCTAATACACCGCCTAAAGCCTTGCGTTTTACGTCACGATACAAGCGTTTCGGGCCTGCTGTTGTAGTGCTTTCCTGGGTGCCAAAGCTGGTTTTTTCTTCAGTCGTGTTTCCTGTATCGGCAGCGCTTTTGGTTTCGGCTTTGGTATAAGCGCGGCTTTTCAAATCTTCTTCTTCCTGTATAGCCTCAAAATCGGCTACACTACCCATTGATTTAATGAGGTCGTTTACACCCTCAAGGGTAATTACTTGAGAAGAAACATCAGATTTATCTTTAATCCAGAATTTCTCTGCAATTCTCGCTTCAATATCCGAAACAATCTCCTGATTCCCCTCATACGACGAAAAGTATTGCTGAATAGAACGCAGATAATTGCTTAATTTTTCGTAGGCGTCTTCCTCTATATTGAAAACTACGCCTGCTATATTAATTTGTATTGTCTTTTTCATTGTCTTAAACTATATATACCACAGGGAATTGCCTCAGTGGCTAAATGAATAGTATTGTTCTTATTTTAAGTCTATTTGGTTTTTTTGCTGATAATCGATGTTACCGATTC
>CALRLN020000218.1:0-8686 GCA_943368675.1 Chitinophaga pinensis
GGCTTTTTTCGCCCGTAATCAGTTTTAAGACTTTTTCACTATAATACGGCAAGCCATTGTAGAGCTTTTGTATTGCTTCTTCTAACTCTGTTTTATCAGTATCTTTCAGCAGATACCCCGATGCTCCCGCTGCAATGGCCTGCCTGATTTTGTGGGGCTCATCATCAATGCTTAAAATCAATATTCTGATTTGCGGATATCGCTCATGTAATATAGCCGTCAATTCTAAGCCGTTCATTTCAGGCATCTGCAGGTCTGAAATTATCAGATCAGCCTGATTATGTGATAAATAAGCTAAAACTTCCGAAGCCCTCCTGAAAACATTTATCTGCTCAACTCCCTTCATTTGTATGAGGAGAGAATAAAGTGATTGCCCAAAAAGATAGTGATCATCTAAAAGAATGAGACGCATAAATGTATTTTAAGAACATAGGTAGAACCAGAAGCAAGTTAGTTTTTTTTTCGGCTTACCGGAAAAAAAACTAAAAATACCTGGCCGTATGGAGCATAAACTTACTGAATTAAAGAAATTACCTTTATATTTGATAAAAATATAATCATGGAAACTATAGTGAAATGGGTTAAGGTTTTTGAGACTCCCAATGTTTTTAAAGCCGAACTCCTCAAAAATGAATTGCTAACACATGAAATAATGGCTGTAGTTTTAAATAAGAAAGACCGGAGCTACCTTTTGGGCTGGTGCGAAGTACATGTACCCGACCATCAGGAGAGTATCGCAAAAGTGATTATCGATATATTTAACCAAAATGACACAGAAACTAAACCAACTATCTAACCTTACCCAAAGAATCATTGCTGCTGTTATCGGAGTATCAATTATTTTAGCCGCTGTACTTTATAATGAATGGACATTCTGGATTTTGTTCCTGGCAATCAGTGTTCTCACGCAAAGGGAGTTTTATAAATTGCTGAAACTGGATGCCAATATGCCCTTGACTTTTTATGGAACTTTCTGCGGTATCGTACTAAATACGCTTACATTCTTTGTTGAGAAAGACATGCTTCCATTTAAATTCTATTATCTGATAGTGCCTTTGCTGACAACTACATTTTTTATAAAATTATATAGAAAGAAAGATTCCAAGCCATTTGCCAATCTGGGCTATACCTTTTAGGTATTATTTATGTGGCAGTTCCTTTTGCTTTAATTAACGAACTGGTATTGACAGACAGAGGCTATGAGCCAAAGCTGATACTAGGTTGCCTGCTGATTTTATGGTCGAGTGATACAGGCGCATATTTTGCCGGAAGATTTTTAGGTAAGCGCAAACTTTTCGAGCGGGTGTCACCCAAAAAGACCTGGGAGGGATTTTTCGGAGGGGCAATATTGGCCTTATTCGTGGCGTTTATCTTAACAATGTACTTTGATTGTATTCTGCCCTGGCAGTGGTATGTAATCGCTATAATTATTTCTGTAACCGGAACTCTCGGAGATTTGGTAGAGTCATTATTTAAGCGTAGTATTGCCATAAAAGATTCGGGCAGTGTTATTCCCGGGCATGGTGGATTTATGGATAGATTTGATGGATTATTACTCTCGATGCCTTTTATCATAACATTCTTAAAGATTTTTCCCTGATCTTTTTTGAGTCTGCCTGATTGAAAAAAAAGTTTTAAACCGGATGATTTTATCCTTACTGACGACACGATGAAAAAAAATCTTACATATCTTTTTATTCTTATTGGCTTGGTAGTGAGTCATTTAGCGCACTCGCAAGGTGAGATAAAATACATTACTTTTTCGGGCGTGGTTATTGATGGACAATCCAAAGAACCTTTGCCGGGGGCATATATTACTTTACCCCAGGCTGGTAGAGGTACACTTTCTAATAGTAGAGGATATTTTGCTTTGGCGGTATTTCCGGGTGATACAGTTGTGTTTAGCTACCTGGGCTTTAAAAAGCAATTCCACGTAATTCCAAAGAAGACGGATGTAGATTATTCGGTATTTGTGGAGTTACAGGTAGACTCCAAAATGTTAAAAGAAGTTAAAGTTTATCCGTTCAGTACTGAGGAAGAGTTTAAACAGGCGTTGGTAGATATGAAACTTCCGGACGAGCGGGAAAGACAGATTCTGAGAGAAACCTATAGTTCAGAAAATATCGCCAAATTGGCCGCAGTAAATGGCATGAGCTCGTATGATAATTTTAAGTATGGCCAGAATCAGTTTATTAAACAGATAGAAAACAGAGGCCAGCTTACTACAAATCCACTTCTGAATCCGTTCTCATGGGCCAATTTTGTGAAGTCGATTAAAAGCGGAGCATGGAAAGATAAATCATGGAAAGCAGGAGCAGAGGCGGCTCCACGGGATAACGTAACCAGAGATCAGTATTTCAGAGATAATCTGAAAAAGAAGGACTAGTGGAATTTTACGCAATTTTTTAAATGGATAATAATGTAGAGATATAGGGACGGGTGTCCAGTCATTATTCTGCATCCACTAGCTTGTGGTCTTTGATTAATAAACAAAATCAGCTTTTATATAATTATATCTAATAATAATTGTATTTTAAAAAGAAAAATACTTACTCTTGGTTGGATGTATCCAACGTATGTGATTTTTTCATAACTTTGTTCTCCGATACTGTACTTGAAGTAAATGCTACAAAATAGCCAGCAAGACAGATTTATTTAATATTTATCGGAACACATACATTCTTCTTTCAATGACTCATACACCTTCTGACGCCATTTTACTTCTTGAAGATGGTACTTTTTTCAAAGGTAAAGCTCTTGGTAAAATCGGTACTTCGGCTGGCGAAATCTGTTTTAATACCGGAATGACCGGTTACCAGGAAATTTATACTGACCCATCTTATTTTGGACAAATCATTGTAAATACTACTTCTCATATTGGCAATTATGGAGTGGTATTGGACGATGAGGAGGAATCGAAGAGCGTGACAATCAGTGGGATGGTTTGTAATGCTTATGCCAATCATTATTACTCACGTACAACTGCCGATTATTCGTTGCAGGAATATTTTGAGAGAGCCGGTATAGTAGGGATTTGCGATGTAGATACCCGCCAGATTGTAAGGCATATCCGCAATGCAGGTGTAATGAACTGTATTATCTCTTCTGAAATCACAGATCCGGAAGAATTAATGGCAGAGTTGAAAAAATGTCCGTCGATGGAAGGTCTTGAACTTTCATCGGTAGTAAGTACACCTGAACCTTATACCCTCGGTGCAGAAGATGCTAAGTATAAGGTAGCGGTACTGGACTTTGGTGTGAAAAAAAGCATCCTCAAGAATTTTATTGAAAGAGATTGTTATTGCAAGGTTTTCAACGCAAAATCGAGCATAGAAGAAATCAAGGAATTTAACCCGGATGGTTTCTTCTTATCAAATGGCCCTGGCGACCCTTCGGCTATGCCTTATGCGGTGGAAACTATCAAAGAGGTAGTGGAAGAAGGTAAACCAGTATTTGGTATATGCCTGGGACATCAGTTATTAGCACTGGCAAGTGGTATAGATACCTACAAAATGAAAAACGGACATCGTGGTCTGAATCACCCGGTTAAGAACCTGATTACAGGTCTCTGCGAGGTGACTTCTCAGAATCATGGTTTCGCCGTAAAACCTGATGAAGTATTCAATAACGAAAATATAGAACTGACGCACGTGAATCTGAACGATAATACCATTGAAGGTATCCGCCGTAAAGATAAGCCTGCATTCTCGGTTCAATATCACCCGGAAGCCTCACCAGGCCCTCATGACTCTAGATACTTGTTTGATGATTTTGTAAAAATGCTTGATAAATAATATGCCCACAGCATATCCTTAAAAAGCGAAAATATAAATTAATAGGACGGTTTTCTCAATCGTCCTATATTTGTAAAAGGGGAGATAGAATTGAATATTCTAATAAATTGTTTTCCGTAAAGACGAACAGTTAGCCGAGCAATGCATGGCGTCTATACAGAAATAGATTACCCGGAAAATCTCTGAAAACATTCCTATGCAATTATATAGTACCAAACACCAAAGCCCTGATGTATCTTTAGAAGAAGCCATTTTTCGTGGGCTACCACCCGACAATGGACTTTATATGCCTACATCAATCCCGAAACTTCCACAAACATTCTGGGACAATGTTGAGAATCTTAGCCTACAGGAAATAGCTTTTGAGATAGCCCATGCCCTAATCGGAGCTGATGTGCCTACCGATGATTTAAAAGAGTTGATAGATAGAGCCATTGATTTTCCGGCTCCTTTGGTAGAGGTTGAAGATAATACATGGTGTCTGGAATTGTTTCATGGACCATCCATGGCATTTAAAGATTTCGGAGCCAGATTCATGGCAGCTTTGATGTCGTATTTCCTTCAAAAATCAGAAAAACAGATTCATATTTTAGTGGCTACCTCGGGCGATACCGGAGGGGCAGTAGCTCAAGGATTTTATCAGACACCAAATATTGATGTAACGATCCTTTATCCAAGCGGTAAAGTAAGTGATATTCAGGAAAAGCAGCTGACTACTCTTGGCGAAAACGTAAGCGCTTTAGAAGTAGAAGGTACTTTTGATGATTGCCAGAAACTGGTGAAGCAGGCATTTTTAGATAAAGAATTAACAGCTCAATTTTCTTTAGCATCTGCCAACTCTATCAACATAGCCCGCCTGATTCCGCAGGCGTTTTATTATGTCAATGCCTATGCGCAATTGAAGAAAAAAGGTTTAGCTAATGAAGTTGTCATTTCAGTGCCCAGCGGCAACTTTGGCAATTTGAGTGCGGGAATTATTGCCTGGCGTATGGGAATGCCTGTGAAACAGTTTATTGCCGCTACCAATGTAAACAAAGTAGTACCGGAGTATCTGGAGTCGGGTATTTATCAGCCCATCAGTCCATCATTATCAACTATTTCTAATGCCATGGATGTGGGGAATCCAAGTAATTTTCCTCGTATGCAGGCTTTATTTGATAATGATTTAGCAGCAATGCAAAAAATGCTGACAGGCTATTTCTATACTGATACCGAAACCCGCCATGCCATGCGTATGGTCTACGAGCGCACCGGTTATGTCATGTGTCCGCATACTGCCGTGGCTTATGTGGGTCTGCAAGATTACGTCAAAACTCTTGAAGAGCCTGTAACAGGCGTATTTTTATCAACTGCTCATTACGCCAAATTCCTGGATGTAGTAGAAGAAGTAATAGGAGAGCAAGCCATTCCGGAAAGATTGTCGGCATTATTGCATAAAGAAAAAGTAGCCATTAAGATAGGTACAGATTATGTAGGATTTAAGCAGGCAATTGTAGAAGCTTTTTCAAAAGACTGATACAACAGGTCAAATAAATATCAGAAAAAAGCCTTGCTGTATTCTTGCTGCAAGGCTTTTTTACTTAATTTAGCCCATCATTTACCACCTTATTTTATTAAATAACCATGATTAACGTAGCCTTAGTAGGTTTTGGACTATCGGGCAGATACCTGCAAGCTCCTTTCTTTGAAGCTAATCCTCATTTCCGTTTAAAGACTGTTGTTTGCAATAGTCAGGACCCAAGAGCTATTTTCCCCAATGTACTAGTAGCCAAAAGTATTGATGAAGTACTGGCCGACAATGAAATAGACCTGGTAAGTATCTGCTCGCCAAGCTCAACCCACCACAAATTAGCTATCAAAAGCCTGAATGCCGATAAGCATATTCTGGTAGAAAAACCTTTTACCTCGACAGTAGCAGAGGCGGAAGAAATCGTTGCGTTGGCTAAGGAAAAGAATAAAGTGGTATATATATTCCAGAACAGACGTTTTGATGGCGATTTCAGAACTGTAAGAAAGGTAGTAGATAGTGGCATATTAGGCGAATTAATCAGCTATGAAGCCCATTATGATAGATATAAACCTGTTTTGAACCCTAAACCCTGGAAAGAAGCCGTAAGCCCTGCTAATGGTATTCTATATGATTTAGGTGCGCATATCATTGACCAGACCATAACCCTGTTTGGCGCTCCTAAGGGCGTCTGGGGTGAAACTTATATTCAACGACAAGGCTCTGCTATTGATGATGCTTTCGATATAAGATTGGATTATGGGAAACTGAAAGTAACCCTTAAATCAAGCCTGTTAGTAAGAGAAGAAGGCCCAAGATATGTACTACACGGCACCAAAGGCTCATTTGTGAAATATGGTTTGGATGTGCAGGAAGATAATCTTAAAGCCGGATTAATGCCGGGCATGGATGGTTTCGGAATAGAATCGAAAGCCAATAGCGGTATCCTGAATGCAGAAATCAACGGTGTGTCTTTCAAAGGCCACGTAGACACCGAGCCCGGCAACTGGGGGTTACTATTTCAGAATCTCTACGAAGTAATTGCCGAAGGCAAAGACCAATTGATCAAACCGGAACAGATTATTGAGCAGATGAAGATTATTGAGGCAGTGAAGCAATTGTGACGTATGAAGGGTAACCGACTAATACAAAATTAAAGAAGGGAAACGATTTTTCTTCATGTTCCCTTCTCCTTTCTTTATACTACTTTCCTTCTGTACGATGGCGTACAGAAAATGTCCGCTTGTGGACGAATATTAGCTTTATCTTATTTTGGTAATATGTTGATAGTGAGCTTGTTATATTTTTAGGTATGCTTTTTGATAGGGTATATTATATGAAACAATGGCTGATTGAACCACACATACTTTTATGCTAATATCGTGAAGCCATTTTCAACAATGGGTAAGCTTTTTTTCCTAAATTCTAATTTAGGAGTGTGAATTTTCTATAACCATAAACAAGTCCCTCTTCAGGGGCTAGGGGTAATATGATTCGTAACTACTTCAAAATCGCCTGGCGGAATTTGTTGAAAAACAAAATGCAGACCCTGATTAATATCACGGGGCTTTCTATTGGTATGGCTTCGTGCATACTGATTCTGATGTTTGTGGCTGATGAACTAAGCTATGATAAATTCTGGGAGAATGGCGACCGGGTTTACCGGATGGCGCTTGAACGTATTTATCCAGGCAGGTCGACCAAATATGCAATTATTCCACCTTCTTATGCGCAATCGGTAAGAAAGGAGTTGCCGGAAGTAGAAGAGACGGTAAGAATATTTAATAATGGGGGTGGGACACTTATCAGGCATAATAACCAGGTTTATGAAGAAAGAAATGTGTTGTTTGCCGACTCCAATTTTTTCAGGGTTTTTCAATTGCCATTGTTACAGGGTAATCCGGAAAAAGCATTGATGGCGCCTAACAGCGTGGTATTAACAGAAACTACAGCCAAACGTTTTTTCGGAACCACTAATGCCATAGGCAAGTATCTGGAATTTGTGCAGGGCCCCAAAATACAGGTGACGGGTATTTGTGCCGATATGCCAAAGAACGCTCATTTTCAATTCGATTTTCTGGGGTCGGTTAAAGGTCTTCGCTTTGCGGAAGCTACCAATCACATCAGTTTTGAGGCAACGACCTATCTTTTATTAAAACCTCATACTTCACCTGAAAAGGTACAGGCCAAGCTCCCTGCTATTGTGGAGAAATATGCTGCAGGGGAAGTTGAGCGGAATTTTGGAGTATCTTTTAAAGACTATCTGAAAGCAGGTAACGGTTATTTTTATTTTTTGCAGCCTTTGCAGCGTATTCATCTGGAGTCGCACCTTGAGGCAGAGCTTGGGGCAAACGGCAGTAGTAATTTGGTGTATATTTTTATGGTGATAGCGGTGTTTGTATTGCTGATTGCCTGTATCAATTTCATGAATCTGGCTACTGCCCGCTCGGCAGAGAGAGCCAAGGAGGTGGGTATCCGCAAGACCCTGGGTTCGACAAAATCGCAGTTATCAACTCAGTTTCTGACGGAGTCTGTGCTGATGAGTGTAGCAAGTTTGTTTGTGGCTACGTTGATAGTAGTACTGGCCTTGCCGTTTTTTAATAATCTGGCTAATAAAAGCCTTGTGGCAGATTCTTTTTTTACGTGGAAAACCATACCACTGATGCTCGTTCTGTCAATAGCAGTGGGTTTGCTGGCAGGGGCGTATCCGGCAGGTATTTTAGCTTCTTTTCAGCCTATACAGGTGCTTAAGGGTAAATTTATGTCTAAAAAACAGGGGCATATATTGCGCAACGGACTGGTGGTATTTCAGTTTTCTATTTCAATCATTCTGATTATCAGCACGCTGGTTGTGTACCGGCAATTGAATTATATCCAGAATAAAGAACTGGGCTACTCAAAAGACTTTGTGGTTCATCTACGCGGGGCGGGCTTTTTAGGCGACCGCACACAGGTGTTTAAAGACGAAATACAGAAGATTACAGGGGTTGAAAAAGTAGGCGGCACCAGCTCTGAGCCGGGTCAGGAAAACTTTTTTGGGATGACGGTTCGCAAGGGTGGTGAAAAAGAAACGGTAACAGGTAAAACTATGGTGGCTGATGAAGGCTATCTGCAAACGCTTAATATGGAGGTGGCCGAAGGGCGTTTTTTTGATAAGACATTTAATGATTCTTTATCGATTATTCTGAATCAGGAAGCCGTAAAAGCACTGGGACTAAAGAACCCTATCGGTCAGAAAGTATTCAGCCCGGATAACCTGGCTCAGGGCGATGGCCCGGAACTGACCTATACAGTAGTGGGGGTGGTGAAAGATTTTCATTTTTCTTCGTTGCATCAGAAAATCACACCGCTGTTTATTGTCAATAACCGCTTTTTTGCCAGAACC
>CALRLN020000219.1:0-8669 GCA_943368675.1 Chitinophaga pinensis
TAATGGCCATGCTTCTTCTACCACTACACAACGATTGGTTTTCTTTACTGAGTTAATTACAGTTGCGTAGTCAATAGGTCTTACAGTACGCAAATCAATTAATTCAGCCTTGATCCCTTCTTTTTCCAGTTCTGCAATGGCAGGCAATACTACTCTCGGAATCATTTTACCGAAGGATACAATCGTTACATCAGACCCCTGTTGCATTACATTGGCTTGTCCTAGTGGAATCAGATACTCTTCTTCAGGCACACCACCTTTATCGCCATACATCACTTCTGACTCCATGAAAATAACAGGATCGTTATCTCTGATTGATGATTTCAATAAACCTTTGGCATCATAAGGGCTATGTGGCACTACTACTTTCAAACCCGGCGTATTGGCAAACCAGTTCTCAAAGTTTTGTGAGTGTTGCGCACCTAATTGCCCTGCATTTCCGGTTGGTCCACGGAATACAATCGGACAAGTGTACTGACCTGCTGACATGGCCATCATTTTTGCGGCAGAGTTGATAATCTGGTCAATGGCTACTAACGAGAAGTTAAAAGTCATAAACTCGATAATCGGACGCAGGCCATTGGCTGCTGCACCTACACCTATACCAGCAAAACCAAGCTCGGCAATTGGGGTATCAATAACACGTTTCGGGCCAAATTCATCAAGCATTCCTTGGCTCACTTTATAGGCGCCGTTGTATTCGGCTACTTCTTCACCCATCAGAAAAACGTTTTCGTCACGTCTCATCTCTTCTGAAAGGGCTTCGCGCAGGGCTTCTCTAAATTGTATCTCTCTCATTTATTTTGGCTTAGAATAAAAGCTAATTTTTTGGTGTAAAATTAGGTAATTACATCGGAATTCTCAAATTTGCATGAATATACATCTATGAAAATTTCATTAATCTTCTCAGCGTTTGTCTGAGAAGAGTTTTAAATCACCCTATGCTTCATCTGATATGCAAAAACTGAAAGCCTGGTTAGCTTCTGACTCTTTAGCTTTTACACTATTCGCTTCGTTTACTGCTTTCTTTACTTACCTGTGTTTTTACCCTTTCAGACGTGCCTATACGGCCGCCACCTATGATGACCTCTTTTACTTTGGTATCCATTATAAAATCCTCATTATCACGGCGCAAGTCTTAGGTTTTGCGGTTTCTAAGGGTCTGGGTATAAAATATGTATCTGAAATGCAACCTGCGCACCGTGCCAGAAATCTTATAATGATTATTCTTTTGTCATGGTTATGTTATCTGTTCTTTGCACTTGTGCCGGCACCTTATAACCTCTTCTTTATTTTTCTGGCAAGCCTGCCATTGGGTATGGTGTATGGCATTATGCTTGGATTTTTAGAAGGCAGGCGTGTAACCGATTTATTGGTAGCAGTACTCACGGCCTCTTTTATTCTAGGTTCAGGCTTTGCCAAGAGTATTGGCAAGTGGGTAATGAGTACATTAGAAGTAAGCGAGTTCTGGATGCCTTTTGTGGCTTGTGCCATTATGCTTATACCCTTCAGCTTTTTTGTATGGCTGATGGGACAGATACCTCCTCCAAGCCTGGAAGACCAGGAAAGCCGTTCAGAACGAAAGCCTATGCTGAAAGCTGACCGTAAAGCTTTTATAAAAGAATTTGCATTGAGCCTTACTATTTTTGTTATCTCTTATATTTTATTGACCACCTTCCGTGAGTTCCGGGATAATTTTGCTCCTGAAATATGGAAGACTTTAGGCTATGGGAATAATTCAGCCATTTTTACACAGACTGAAATTCCTATTGCCATTGCTGTATTGCTCATGATGGCAGCTATGCGATGGGTGCAGAACAACTATAAGGCTTTTTTTATTATTGAGTGCCTCATGATTGTGGGAGGAGCTCTGATAGGTGTCAGTACATTACTTTATCAGCAGGGCATATTATCTCCGGTTAGTTGGCTGACACTCTTAGGTTTAGGTTTATATATGGCTTATGCCATGTGCAACAGCTTGTATTTTGAACGGATGATTGCAGCTTTAAAGCAATCGGGCACTGTTGGTTTTCTGATTACTTTTGCTGATTATTACGCTTATCTTGGAAGTATATTAGTGCTTTTTTATAAAAACTTCTTTCAGAAAAGTATTGATTACCATCAATTTTTCATTTATCTCTCTTATGGTGTATCTGTTATTTATATACTTCTGATTGCACTTTCTATGTGGAATCTGAAGTTGTATCATGATAAGAGAGTTGAAGAATAGAAGGTATTTGCCACGTTTTATTAATCATAAATTACCTGTTTTTACACGATTTAAAAAATCGTGATACATAGCGATACATACATATGACTATTTTTTTAATACCAACTATATTAGCTCCGGAGACGCAAGATAATGTTCTATCTCCTCAGATTATTGAGGTGGTAAAACACCTGAATACTTTTTTTGTAGAGGAACTACGCACAGCAAGACGTTTTATCAGTAGCCTGAAACTAGGTAAAGTAATTGACGAACTGACTTTCTACGAACTCAATAAAGACACGCCTCATGAGCAAACCTTATCTCAATTGAAAAAACTGAAAGGCGATGCAGGCATTATCAGTGAGGCTGGTTGCCCCGGCATAGCCGACCCTGGAGCAGTGGCCATCGGATTTGCTCATCAGTTAGGATACAGAGTCAGACCTCTGGTAGGGCCGAGTTCTATTTTGCTCGCATTAATGGCATCGGGCTTTAATGGGCAAAGCTTTATCTTTCATGGTTACCTGCCTATTGAAAAGGCTGCAAAAATTAAGGTTCTGAAAAATCTGGAGCAGACCGCTAAAAGTAAGAATCAGACGCAGATTTTTATGGAGACACCTTATCGGAATAATGCATTATTGGAGGATGTTCTGCAAAATCTTAATGCGGAAACATTGTTGTGTATTGCTGCCAATATAACCGCCGAAGATGAATTGATCAGAACTATGCCTGTAAGAGAGTGGAAAAAACAAAAACCTGATTTGCATAAAAAGCCTGTTATATTTTTGCTACTCTAGTATATATCCATATCTCACCAGGTCATCCCGGGTATTTATCTTAAAAGTTTTTCCTTCTCTGATTAAATACAAATCATCACTTATATCCATGATGTGTTTGTATAGATGGTCAGTAATGATGATTCCCTTCTTATGTTTCTCCATATTTATTATTTCTTTCAATTTTTCAACATATAAGGGCATTATATGTGAGAAAGGCTCATCTAATATAATGAATCTGACTTCTGAAAATAAGATAACAATCGTCTCAAATAAGCGGATTTCCCCACCTGATAGCGCACCTAATTTCTGATACTCATACTTTTCAAAAATCGGAAACTCATAGATAATATCAGTCAATGAAACCTGAAAGAACCTACATACCTCATTAATTCGAAGCTGCTTGGGAATAAAAGTCTTTTGAGGCAAATACCTGATAGCATCGGGTAGTATGAGCATAGACTTCTGATACTGCTTATTAAGTCTTACAGATTGGAAATTGCCTTTTAAAGACCCGAATATAATTCGCATTAAACTACTCTTTCCACAGCCATTCCGTCCTAAAAAGCCTGTTACTTTGCCTGTTTCAGCCTGTACATATACGTCTGAAAGAATTGTGCGGGTATTATACTCAAGATAAACGCTATCGGCTTCTAGTACATGTTTTGTCATAAGAGTATAATCACATTTAAGGCTATGACAAAAAGTACCAGATCAAAGCTAAGCACTGCTAGAATCAGACGGTTTTGTTTAATACCAAGGTTCTCATAAAATGGGAATTCATCTATCCGATAATAAAACTTTAGAAGAATGGCTGTTAAAATCAGTGTCATGATTTTAGAGAATATAAATAATGACATACTACTCTTAAACTGATAATAAGTATAAAAGAAGCCGAAACTTGCCAGTATTGTAAATGGACAGATACTCTTATAATACACCCATAGTGCCTGTAATTTTATCCGCATCATTATATTTGCGCATCATCCGTTTATGACAGCTTTGTATGCTATCCTGAATAATTCATGATATAAAAGTCCTTGTTAATATTTGATTATCAAAACAGGGAGTAATGATTTAATATATTTTAACAGAAGGCAAAATTTACTCCATTCTTATATACATCTGATAAAGATCTAATGGTGTTGCCAGACATTGGAAATGGATGGCTATGCTTTATGATAGGAAATGCACTCTCTTTAATGCTATACCGAATATTTTCTGCCTGTTAAACAGAAAATGGACAGTCTTCATGAAAACAAACACGCTTGCTGATCTCTGGCATAGGTTTTTTATGAAAATTTATAGCGTTTATACCTTAAAAGTATAACTACTTATAGTGAATAAACCTGCTGTAAGATTTTTTGAATAAATAAAAAATGAAACCATGAAAACTATTGTTCCGGCACAACGTGAAGGTAATGCTTATGATACCATTTCAGAGCGGCTTTTTCCTACAGAAAAACTAGCAAAATCGCATTTTCAGGTAGTCAGAAAGCGACTTCTGGCAATTAATCATTGGCATAAAATGGCAGGAGAAGAAAAAGCTACTTTTGAATTAATTGATGGAAGAGGAGAAAAGGTGGAACGTATGCCCGCCATCGGTGACTTTATGCGAATTGATATTCCGGGCCCGATGAACCATTCGGGAGATGGATTTGATTGGGTAAAAATTGAGGATATTCTGGAAGATGAGGAATTGCATGAGGAATTTATTTCCATACGTATAAGACCATCGTCAAATCCTGAGAGGCCCACTGAAGAAACAGCTCACTTTTTTGATGATGTAGCTACCAGTACTTTTGTGGTAAAAAGAGAAAATAATAAAATAAGTGCGGAAGTACACGGAAGAAATGAAAAGCCGAATCTCGAAGACGTTAGTCTGATTGATAAAATTAGGAATACCTTTGTAGCTTTCGGGGGGATTCTTGGGGCCAGTAAAATACAATGGAAGAGTTTTACGGATGGCCTGCTGGCATAGTCAGTAAACAGGGTAGGTGAGATATATGAAATGGATAGGATTTTCTTCAAAGAAAAGCTGTCTGTAGAGTAAAGACTATTGCTGAATTTGTCCGAAATTCCATTTTGCTAATAGTTCAAACCGATTGGTTGGAGCTACGCTCAAAATATCTGCTGAAAAACCATTGCCCAGACAAGCTCTGGCCTCTATCATCAATCGCTTACTTCTGATACCAAGCCCTGCAATGACACCCTGTTCACTTTTTCGGTCAAAAGCAGATACCAATTCAGATTTGCCTCCATCTATTTCTTCAACAATACTCCTGTCGTTGACAATAATGGCATTGGATATACCCGCAAGAAGATAAATAGAAGGCTTACCTATATAGAATGTATATCTGAATAAATTCTGTAATCCTACATAGCGTATGTCATATCTGAAATGGCTTTCTACATCGGTAGCCGTGCTTTTTAATGCATAGGTATGAATCTCATTCACGATAGCAAACTTACCTCTGCCTCTGGCAAAAACATAATTCAGAAATACCCCACCGGCAGGCGTAATATTGCCGTTGCCCTGCACATAGATATAATTTGGCGGTGTAGAAGTAGAAATAATATGTTTAATGCGTGAGTACCCTGCTCCGGCTATTGCGCCATATTCCCATTTGCCTCTGCTATTCTGTGCGTATTCAGGCTTAATAATAATCTTGAAACAATCGTTGTAGCTGTCAATCAGCTTTTTTAAATCCTTTCCATAATAATCGGTACTCTGAAAAGGGAGTTTTTTGCAGGCATCTGATAAGGCCTCAGATAATTGTACCTGATACTGCTTGATTTTAGCAGTCTGATTTCCGGTTTCTATAATATGATAAACCAGAGGTTCCGGATTAGGTCCTTTTTTAATTAGAAAATGCTCCTCTGAATCTTTATCTACAAAATGATATAGCATTACCTTACCCGCTGATAATACCCTGACAAAAGCGGTTTTCTGAGTCAGCTGTTTATTACGGTTAAAATACGCTCCTAAGCTGGGGAATACAATTTTGCTCCCGTTCCGGGGAAGTTTTTCGATGGCGAAGCTTAGCGAAGTATAGGTCTCCTGATTAAAATCTATGATAAATCCACTTATTTCGGTACTGCTATAGACAAAACTAGGCTGTGCTATTTCTCTCTTGAAGTAAATTTCAAGAGGGCTTTTAATCCATTCTTTATAATCAATATAGCCACTCAGGGTATCTTTATCGGCAGTTATCAGTTTCCCTTTAATAAAATTCCGTTGGGCAAGGCAAATCTGGGCAATAAAAATTAACAAGAGGGTGGCCGATAGTTTAGTTTTCATAAATCCACAGTTCCCATATTCAAAGATATTGAAATAATACTTTTATTAATCAAAATCTGAATAAAATTTATTCAGTAGCGAATAAACGTAAAATTTTACATTTTAGCAATTAAATGCCTGATTGTTATGGACTTAGGTATTTATAACTATGCGTTATTGATTAAATCAGATTTCCTTGTCTTAACATATTATTTACGAGCAAAAGTTGAAGAAATCTTTCTTATTTTCTGTTTTAGAATGGCCTCTTTGTAAGAGATATAATCCTGACCTTGTTATCAGTTTAGTTTTCCAAAATTATATTTTAGTGATAAATCAAGTCTGTTATTAGGTACAGTGGCATTTGCGCCTGTTGTGAAGCCATTCCCCCGGTAATATCTTGCTTCCAGCATAAATCTTTTCTGTTTTAACCCCACTCCAACAATGGCTCTTTGTTCATCATTTCTGATTGCCCAAGGTAAATTAACCAGTTTTTCAGTCGAACCGTCTCTGCGTTTAATGGTACTGTTTTGCTTGATAATGGTGGCATATGAGAAACCTGCTACCGCGTATATAGAAGGCTTGCCTACGTAAAAAGTGTAACGGAACAAATGTTGAAGCCCCAGATAGTGCATATTATAATGAAAGTACTCATCATCAAAAAAAGTATTGCTTCTCAAATGATAGGTGTGAAGCTCGTTCAGTAAAGCAAATTTACCTCTGCCCCGGGCAAAAACATAGTTAAAAAACAGCGCTCCAACAGGGGTGAGATTAGCATCTCCCTTCACCTCAATATATCTGAAAGGCGAAGCCATCGCGTGCATCATTTTTGTGTAGCCTACGCCGGCCATGATGCCGTATTCCCATAAACCCTTATCTTTTTCAGCAGACAAGGTTTTTATTACGCCACCAAAACACGCATTATAATTATCTATCAGCTTTCTCATGCTGGTTGCATAATACTCAGTATTAGGAATTGACAGTGGCTTACAGGCATCGGTCAGTAAACCGGATAATTGAGAGCGATATTCTTTGAATTTTGCCGAATAATGCTTTGTTTCAACAATATGATAGACAAGTACTACAAGTTTATCATCTTTTTTTATCAGGAAATGAGGCTCAGAGTCTCTGTCTACATAATGATAAAGGGTAGCTTTTCCAGCGGACGATACTCTGACAAAAGCATTGACTGAGTCCATTCGCCTGATGCGATTAGTGTATTCTTTCATATTAAAATACACAATTTTATTGCTACTCCGTGGTAATTTCTCAATTTCAAATTGTAGTGAATGATAGATTTCGTGGCTAGCATCAATAATAAACCCGGCAATCTGATTGCTGCGATAAATACGTGTTTCCAGGTTCAGATCTTCTTTAAACGAAATCTGATCAGGGCTTTTGATCCATTCTTTATAGTCAATATATCCACTAAGCGTATCCTGATCAATAGTAATGATTTTACCCTTTGTGAAATTCTTCTGAGCCGGGCAAATATGTGTGATGAAAGATAATAAGAGAACAAAGAGTAGATTGGTCTTCATTTTGTATAGTTTGTCAGTAGTCAAAGATAATGAATTATCTATTTCTTACTAATACTGCCTGACTAAAACACAAATTTCTTTAATGAAGGCTCTTCGCTATATTAAAGTAGAAATAATGACAGTATTGGTTTTGCAAAGCCGACTTTGACGTATTAATACTGTTCATACCAGTTGAACCTATTCTGAACAATTTGTGATTTTTCTTTTGATAAATAAGAAAGAAATGCTAAAGAAACAGGAGAGTGCTTTTTACCTTTTAACCATATTAAGCTCCAGGTAGTTTTAATCGGGAGGCCTTCAATCGGAATAATATGCAATTCATTATTATGCAGTTCATTTCTTATCCCTATAAGTGGCATAACAGAATAACCCAAACCTGCCAGCAATGCTTGTTTCACAGCTTCATTAGATGTGAGCTCCATCTTTTTTAAGACAGCAATATCACTATTTTGGAAAAAGGTTTCCATAGTTTGTCTGGTACCAGAACCTTTTTCTCTAAAAATCAGGGGTAACTTAGTAAATATTTCCTTCATACTACTCACATTATCCGGCTCAATCTGAGTATTACCTACCAGAAATAATTTGTTTTGAAGTAAATCAAGCTTCTCTACATTTAATGTGGTGGGCAAAATAGAAACAAGCGCAAAATCCACTTCATTATTTTCCAGGCTCTCTATTACTTTATTCTTGTTGGTTACATCCATCAATAATTCTATCCCCGGATGTTGGTGCATAAAATCACTAAGAAAATAAGGCATTACGTATTTCCCGGTTGATACTACCGAAATTTTCAATCGACCTGTCAATTGGCCTTTATAAGCAAGAGTTTTATAATTAATAGCATATACCTGGTTAATTATATTTTCAGC
>CALRLN020000220.1:0-8661 GCA_943368675.1 Chitinophaga pinensis
GAAGGGGTTATTATTACGCCTGTGCAGCCAAGTATGTTGATGTATGTCAACTTTTTTAGTACAGATAAAGAGTATGATCAGAAGTTTTTGTTCAACTATGCTGATAACCTGGTTGTTCCCGAATTACAACGTATCAGCGGTGTAGGTCGTTCTGAAATTGTGGGTAGTAGAGCATTTGCCATACGGGTTTGGTTGAATCCGGACAGAATGAGAGCTTATAATATTTCTGCTGAAGAAGTATTGAAAGCCATTGATGAACAAAGTGTGTTGGGTCGTCCGGGACGTGTAGGTTTAAGTTCGGGTAAAGTAGCTCAATCGCTCGAATACGTTTTTACTTATCAGGGTTGGTTTAATAAGCCCGAGCAGTATAAAGACATCATCATCAGGGCAAATCCGGAAGGTGAAATTTTAAAACTGAAAGATGTCGCCAAAGTAGATGTCGGCAGCGAATTTGTGGATATTTATACCAATAAAGACGGCTATCCTTCTGCTTCATTGGTTTTAAAACAAAATCCGGGAAGTAATTCCAATCAGATTATTGCTGATGTGAAAGCAAAATTAGAAGAATTGAGAAAGAATTTTCCTCCGGGAGTTGATTATGAAATCAATTATGACGTTTCAAGCTTTGTAAATGCATCAATTGACCAGGTTTTACATACTTTATTGGAGGCTTTTATATTGGTTTCGCTGGTAGTATTCCTTTTCCTTGGTGATTTCCGTTCTACCCTCATTCCAACGCTGGCAGTACCTGTTTCATTGATTGGAGCATTTGTTTTCATGCAGTTTTTTGGGATTGGTATTAATCTTATTACGCTATTTGCCTTGGTATTGGCCATTGGGGTGGTAGTTGATGATGCCATTGTGGTAGTAGAGGCAGTTCACGTAAAGATGGCGGAAGAGCATTTAACTCCTTTCAAAGCTGTGCAGAAAGTACTGAGCGAAATCAGTGGAGCCATTATTGCCATTACCCTAATCATGACTGCTGTATTTGTACCTGTAGCGTTTATGACAGGTCCGGTCGGGGTACTTTACAGACAATTTGCCATTACAATGGCTTCGTCTATCGTGCTTTCAGGGGTGGTGGCTCTTACACTTACACCTGTATTATGCGCCATGATATTGAAAAATACCCATGGGCAAGTCCGGAAAAAATCACCTGTTGATAAGTTTATCGATTGGTTCAATAGAAGATTTGAATGGTTATTGGGTAAATATACCAAATTGCTGACCGTCATTGTGAATCGTAGAGTGGTGACCTTCGGGGTATTGTTAATTTTTGCAGTGGGTATCGTAGGAATTAATACTATTTTGCCAGCTGGGTTCATACCAGGGGAAGATCAGGGGCAAATCTATGCGATTATTCAAACACCTCCAGGCACTACACTTGAGCGCACGAATGCTATCTCGCTTGAATTACAAAAAATAGCCAAAGCAACACCAGGTGTAAAATCTGTAACAGCCATGGCAGGTTATGAAATTCTGACAGAAGGCCGTGGTTCTAATGCCGGTACTTGCTTAATTAACCTGAAAGACTGGTCGGAGAGAAAGGAATCAGTGCACGAGATTATGGAAGAACTGGAAGAAAAAACGAAGGACATTGGGGCTGTCATCGAGTATTTCGAACCACCAGCCGTGCCGGGTTATGGTGCTTCCTCAGGTTTTGCAGTTCGATTGTTAGATAAAGGCAGTGAGGTAGACTATCAGAAATTCGATGAGGTAAATAGAGATTTTGTTGCTGAATTGAGAAAAAGAAAAGAACTCACCGGATTATTTAGTTTTTATTCGGCCAACTATCCGCAATACGAATTAATAGTAAATAATGTACTGGCCATGCAAAAAGGAGTTTCAGTTGGTGCAGCCATGGAAAACCTGAACATTATGATTGGTAGTACCTACGAGCAAGGCTTTGTACGCTTCAATAATTACTACAAGGTTTATACCCAGGCTGACCCTGAATACAGGAAAGACCCTACGGATATTCTGAATATGTTCGTAAAGAATGATCATGGCGAAATGGTGCCCTATTCAGCTTTTATGACTATCAAAAAAACGCAGGGACCTAATGAGATTTCCAGATATAACTTATATACATCGGCTCTTATCAATGGAGTACCTGCTCCGGGATATACCTCTGGCGATGCCATTAAGGCGATTCGTGAAGTAGCTGAAACTAAATTGCCCAAAGGTTACGACATAGCATGGGAAGGACTATCGTACGATGAGGCTCGCCGGGGAAATGAAGCGATCATCATTTTCATGGTGGTAGTGTTTTTCGTTTATCTGGTTTTGGCAGCACAATACGAAAGTTTCATTATGCCTTTGGCCGTTATCTTGTCTTTACCACCGGGTATATTCGGTTCTTTTCTATTATTAAAAGGAATGGGATTGAGTAATGACGTATTTGCACAGATTGGTTTGATTATGCTTACGGGTCTTTTGGGTAAAAATGCCGTGTTGATTGTAGAGTTTGCCATACAAAAGCGCAATGAAGGAATGTCGGTGCTCGACGCTGCCATCGAGGGTGCAAAAGCACGTTTCAGACCTATCCTCATGACTTCCTTTGCATTTATTGCAGGTTTGATACCACTTGTAAGAGCTCATGGTGCTGGTGCGGTAGGTAACAAAACCATTGGTTCATCTGCTATGGGCGGGATGTTGTTCGGAACAATTTTCGGGGTTTTGATTGTACCGGGGCTGTATTACATTTTTGGCAGCTTGATTGATGGTAGAAAATTGATCAATGATGAAGCCATAGTAACACTGAGTGAAGATTTAGTAGAAGGGCAAACGGAACTTGGTGAACAAAGTAGACTTAGAAAGTTAATTTCAAAAATCCTGAAACAAAATGAAGAACAAAAGAATTAAAATATATGGTCTCTTTTTGACCCTGGTCATTGGCTTGGGTAGCTGTAAGGTGGAAAATTTACCCACCAAAACAGTTACTAATACTTTGCCCGACAAATATGAAACCAATGGGGATACTACTAAGGCTGAAAATATTCTCTGGAGGAATTATTTTAGTGATAGTAATCTTACCAATCTGATTGATGAAGCCCTTAAAAACAATCAGGAACTGAATATAATGCTTCATGAAATCGAAGTCAGTAGAAATGAAATCATGGCAAGAAAGGGGGAGTATCAGCCATTTGGCTTTTTAACGGCTGGTCTGGGCGGCGAAAAATCAGGGCATTATACCTGGAATGGTGTGTCAGAAGAAGATGCTAAAACAAGAACAGATAAATTGCCGAAATACATCGGTGAGCAAGCCCTTATGGGTACGTTTTCATGGGAAATAGACGTTTGGAAAAAACTTCATAATGCCAAAGACGCAGCAGTAAAAAGGTATTTATCCGGAATAGAAGGCAGGAACTTCGTTGTTACGAATCTCATTGCTGAGATAGCTAATTCTTATTATGAATTGATTGTATTGGATAATCAGCTAGAAACTGTACAGCAGAATATTGCTCTTCAGAAAGATGCGCTCGAAATGGTAAAGGTGCAAAAAGAGGCAGCAAGGGTAAATCAGTTGGCAGTGAACCGATTTAAGGCACAGGTGTTGAATACAGAGAATCTTAAGTATGAGATTCAGCAGCAAATTGTGGAAACTGAAAACCGGATTAATTTCTTACTGGCAAGAAATCCTCAGCCAGTCAAGCGTAATTCTGCTGATCTTAATAATATTCAGTTTTTGAAGATTTCTGCCGGAATCCCTTCTCAGCTATTAAGCAATCGGCCGGATATCCGTCAGGCTGAGCAGGAATTAGAGGCCGCAAAACTGGATATTGCGGTAGCAAGAGCAGCATTTTATCCGAACATCACACTTCGTGCAGGAATTGGTTTGCAGGCATTTAATCCGATTTATTTAATCAATCCAAAATCAATTGCTGTTAATTTTCTGGGTGATTTGATCGCTCCTTTGATCAACAAAAATGCGATTAAGGCGAATTATTATAACGCCAATGAAAAGCAGATTCAGGCAGTGTATAAATATGAGCAAACAGTATTGAATGCACATCTGGAAGTAATGAATCAACTGGCAGGTAATAAAAATTATTCTGAAAGTTATGTAACAAAAGCCAATCAGGTAGACATTCTGAGTAGTTCTATTGAAATCTCCAATAGCCTTTTCAAATCGGCACGAGCCGACTATACCGAGGTTTTGCTAACACAAAGAGAGGCACTTGAAGCAAAAATGGAATTGATGGAGATTAAGAAAAAACAACTGAATGCCGAAGTAAATATTTATAAGGCATTAGGTGGAGGTTGGAAGTGATAGTCCGGAACAAACAAGACCACAGATAAAAAAAGTCCTCATTTGAGGACTTTTTTGTTTATAAATCGCTGAAATCGAAGCTTTCCAGGAACTTGGTAGTGAAATGACCCGACTTAAACTGCTCGTCTTCCATGAGTTTGATGTGGAAAGGAATCGTAGTTTTAACTCCTTCAATCACAAACTCCTGCAAGGCACGTTTCATCCGTGTTATTACCTCTTCTCTTGATTGTCCTGTTACGATTAACTTGGCAATCATAGAGTCGTAGTTTGGCGGGATAGTATAGCCTGCATATACATGGCTGTCAACTCTTACGCCATGCCCCCCCGGTAAATGTAAATTAGTGATTTTGCCCGGTGAAGGACGGAAATTATTGCCAGGGTCTTCAGCATTGATACGACATTCCATTGCGAACAATTTCGGGAAATAGTTTTTACCCGAAATCGGGATACCCGCCGCTACTTTTATCTGCTCTTTAATTAAATCGAAATCGGTTACTTCCTCAGTAATCGGGTGTTCTACCTGAATACGGGTGTTCATTTCCATGAAATAGAACTTACCGTATTTATCTACCAGAAACTCAATAGTGCCTGCACCTTCATAACCAATGGCTGCTGCACCTTTGATAGCAGCTGCGCCCATTTCCTCACGCAGCTCCTGTGAAACAACCGGAGATGGCGTTTCTTCTACTAATTTCTGGTGGCGGCGTTGAATCGAACAATCACGCTCTGATAAGTGGCATACTTTGCCGTACTGGTCGCCCACTACCTGAATTTCTATATGGCGGGGTTCTTCTACAAACTTCTCTAAGTACAAGCCATCATTACCGAAAGCTGCGCCTGATTCCATTTTGGCGTCGTCCCAGGCTTTTTCAAATTCGCTTTCCTCTTTAATGATACGCATACCACGGCCACCCCCTCCGGCAGTTGCTTTTACGATAACCGGATAGCCGATTTCTTTTGCTATTTTCTTGCCTTCTTCAACCGATTCCAGAAGCCCTTCCGAACCCGGAATAACAGGCACGCCTGAATCTTTCATGGTTGCTTTTGCCGTGGCTTTATCGCCCATGTAGTTGATTTGCTCGGCAGTAGCACCTATAAATTTGATACCGTATTCAGCGCAGATTCTTGAAAACTCGGCATTCTCTGACAAAAAACCATAGCCTGGGTGTATGGCATCAGCATTAGTGATTTCGGCAGCCGAAATAATATTCGGGATATTCAGATATGATTGTTTACTTATGGCAGGGCCTATACAAACGGCCTCGTCAGCAAAGCGAACATGTAAACTGTCTCGGTCGGCAGTTGAGTAAACAGCCACCGTTTTTATGCCCATCTCTTTACAGGTTCTGATGATCCGAAGGGCAATTTCGCCGCGGTTGGCTATAAGTATTTTCTTGAACATATAGTTTCAATTAGGTATTGTAATCGTTTCGGCTATTGAATCAGTTAACAATTTTTCTTGTTATGAAACTCATTTGGTCGATAAATCCGGTTAAGGCTCTACCAGGAACAATGGTTGGTCAAATTCAACAGGCGAGGCGTTATCAACCAGTATTTTTACGATTTTACCTGATATTTCTGATTCAATTTCGTTAAACAACTTCATTGCTTCAATAATACAAACAACTTTGCCCGGTGATATTTCATCACCTACTTCTACAAAGAATGGCTTATCTGGTCCGGCCGAACGATAGAATGTTCCGATCATAGGCGACTTAATGGTAATCAGATTGCTTGTATTGGTTGCGGCTGGCTGAGCAGCAGGTGTGGCAGGTTGAGCAGGTGCTACAGAAGCGGGTGCTGGTGTAGAAACAGGAGCCTGAATAACAGGGGCCGGGGCTTGCTGAACCGCTACAGGAGCAACGTTCGAGTAGCGTTTAATAGCCAGTTTTAACTCCGATGTTTCGATATTAACTTCATCTAATCCTGATTGAGCAATAAAGTCTATCAGTTTCTGAATGTCTTTTGTTTCCATGAAGGGTAAAGATTTGTCGTTTGTAATTGAGTATAGTTTATCTGGTCTTAGGAGTATTCTCCTGCAAAAGTAAACATAAAGACGACACCCACAAAGAAATCCGGAATACACAGCCTTGATTTCAGAATTAAAAAACTCTTAAAATCAATCATATTTAATTCCTGTTTCTGTACAAATGCGATGTCGTCTTTTAAAATATTTTATTTCTCTTTTACTCTCGAATCGTATTCGTAGGTTGTAGTATTTACACGAATCAACTCGTCGTTTTCGATAAAAAGAGGTACCTTGATGGTTGCTCCGGTTTCAACAGTAGCAGGTTTCAATGCGTTGTTAGCCGTATCTCCTCTTATGCCGGGCTCGGTATAAGTTACTCTTAGTTCTACATAAGCAGGTAACTCTACGCTCAAAATGGTTTCGGTTTCAGCATGCACCAGAATATCTACCTGTTGGCCATCTTTCATCAAATCGGCTTGGGGTACAAGTTTATCTTCTATATTTACCTGTTCGAATGTTTCAGTTTCCATAAAATTGAAACCTGTTTCATCTTTGTAAAGAAACTGGTATTGTCTTTTTTCTATTCTTGCTGTAGTAACCGTTACACCCGAGTTGAAAGTATTATCGATTATTCTGCCTGTGCGAAGGTTTCTTAGTTTTGTTCTAACGAAAGCCGGACCTTTACCGGGTTTTACGTGTTGAAACTCTACAATTGAATACAGGTCATTGTTCCAATCCAGACAAAGGCCATTTCTAAAATCTGCTGTTGTTGCCATTATTATTAAATAAAGCTTATCTAATTATTATTATGTTTAACGTTACCGTTCAAAATTAAAAACTATGCTTATAAAAGGCATAACCGGAACATCGTATTTGAAACGCCCAAAATCAACATCTTTATTGTTTCTGCGGTAGCGTGCTTTGTATTGATTGAACATGAAATTTACACCAACCTTTATTGTCAGTTCTTCCTGGGGTTTGAAACCAATGTAGACTTCGTTACTGGTAGTACCTCTGGCTCCGAAGGCTAAATTCAAGCGCGGCGGCGATACGCTCATGCTGTCTAAAGTCTGTTCACTATTATTCTGTACAGTAACCGAGTCTCTTCTTTTCCCAAAAGCAAATCCTATTAAATCAAAGTTTGCACCTACTATTATTTTTTTGGTCTGAAATTCCATAACAAGCGGAATATTCAAAGTGTTGACATTTGTTCTTGGATATGGCACAATGCTCACATCCTCATTTTTTGACTCAATGCCTGTATAGCTTTTCCCTTTGGCAAAAAAGGAGGATATTCTGAAACCTGTTCCTACGGCAAAATTGTTATTCTTACCCATTACGAGTGTTTGACTATATAAGAACGACGGAACCGAAGTCTTTTTATCAAAACCATAGCCTAACGAATAATTCTCTATTACTCTCATTTGCTGCGCAAACGAAGTATTCAACCCCATAAGGGTTATTGTTATTATCAGTAATCTTTTCATTTTACTGTGTTGTGATAGATATTGTTTTAATCCACTTTCTTAGTACGCCCACTTGATATAGGCAGAGCCCCATGTAAAACCGCCACCGAAAGCCGCAAGAATGAGATTATCTCCTTTCTTGATTTGTTTTTCGTAATCAAAAAGGCAGAGTGGTATGGTACCGGCTGTTGTATTCCCGTAATTCTGGATATTGAGCATTACTTTTTCGTCGCCAATTCCCATACGGCGGGCAGTAGCATCAATGATACGCTTATTAGCCTGATGAGGCACTAACCAAGAAATATCATCTCCGGTCAGATTGTTGCGTTCCATGATTTCGGCTGAAATATCGGCCATATTTGTTACTGCAAATTTGAATACAGAAGGGCCTTCCTGATGAATATAATGTAGACGCTGGTCGACAGTTTCATGTGAGGCAGGGAAGCGACTTCCGCCACCTTTCATGATTAAATGATTTTCACCGGTTCCGTCAGAACGTAGCAGAAAATCCATTAGCCCACATTCTTCAGTAGTAGGCTCAAGCATCACAGCACCTGCACCATCGCCAAATAAAACGCAGGTGGTGCGATCGGTATAATCAACGATAGCAGACATTTTATCTGCTCCGATAACAATCACTTTTTTATATCTGCCCGATTCAATAAACTGTGAACCGATAGATAAAGCATATAAAAAACCTGAACATGCAGCAAGTATATCAAAACTGCCGATAGTAGGAATACCGCATTGGGTACAAACCAGATTGGCAGTTGACGGAAACATATAGTCGGGAGTTACCGTCGCACATATTACTAAGTCTACTTCTTCGGGTTGAGTATTTGTTTTTTTGAGGAGCCCCCTTACGGCTTCAGAAGCCATATGAGATGTAGCAAGGCCTTCTCCACGTTGGATATGACGTTGTTTGATACCTGTTCGGGAGGTTATCCACTCAT
>CALRLN020000221.1:0-8652 GCA_943368675.1 Chitinophaga pinensis
TCAGGTGTCTGATTAAATAAATCTGAAAACTTCTGTTTAATATTGTCTGAATACATTTATGATTTCGTTTCTTCTTCTATTGGTGTTTCTTCTTCAGTCGTCCGGGTATCTTCCCTGACAGTTATTTCTTCCTGGGGGAACAAATCTATATCTTCCATTTCATTTTCCTCAATTTCAAAAAACATTTTATGAATATCAATAGGCTGATCATCCGGGCTAAGCGAACAAAGCACTTTGGTATAAGAGCCATCCTCCTGCAATTCGTAGGCATTCACATTATCACTAAGGTTGTAAGCCAGAATATGAATGGCATGTCTTTTTACTTCATCATCTACCAGCTCGAACATCGACTCGATACGTTTATCAAAGCTACGTACCATTATATCTGCACTGCTGCCATAAACTTTGGGTTTGTTATTATTATGGAAATAAAATATACGTGCATGCTCCAGAAATAAGCCCACAATAGAGCGTACAGTAATGTTTTCGCTAAGGTTCTTACGACCCGGTCGCAGGCAGCAGATGCCTCTGACAATCAGCTTGATTTTTACCCCTGCCTGCGATGCTTTGTATAATTCATCAATAATGTAGCGGTCTTCTACTGAATTGAGTTTGATACAGATACCACTTGGCAAACCTTTCTGCGCATTTTCAGCCTCATTTCTGATTAAATCAATCAAGCGTTTTCTCATGTCTTTCGGAGACGTAATCAGATACTGATAGCTGGCAGGCTGAGAGTGCCCGGTGATAACATTAAAAAACTCTGAAATATCTTTTGTGTAAGTCGGGTTGGTAGTTAACAACCCAATATCGGTATATAACCTTGAAGTATCTTCGTTGTAATTGCCACTGGCTAAATGCGCATACTGTATTACTTTATTGCCTTCTTTGCGCACAATAAGCATTAGCTTGGTATGTGTTTTATACCAACCGATACCATAAATCACAAAACACCCTGCACGTTGCAGGCGCTCTGCTTCTCTGATATTATTTTCTTCGTCGAAACGTGCTTTTATTTCGAACAGAACAGATACGTGTTTGCCATTTTCCGCAGCTTTTAACAAAGCCTGGGTCACACGAGACCTTTTAGCCAGTCGATAAATCGTCAGTTTAATAGCCAGCACATCCGGGTCTTCCGCTGCTTTTTCAAGCAACTGCAATACCGGTTCAAAATTGTTATAAGGATGATGCAGTAACAAGTCTTTCTCACGCACTACCTCAAAAATATCCACATGCTTTTCTTTCAGTCTCAAAGGTTGTACAGGCGGATGAATCGGCTCCAGTTCTTCCTGAAAATCAGGATGGCGGATAATCTGCCACAAGCAGGTATAATCAATCAGGTATTCATCAACAAAAATATTATATTTATCAATCTCCCAACGTTTTTGCAGAATATTCACCAGCCACTCATTGGCATTTGCCTCAATCTCCATATACACTACCCTACCCAAACGGCGGCTCTTGATTTTCTGTTTGATTTCATCCACAAAATCAGACTCAATATCATCAGATTCTTCAAGGGTAAAATCACCGTTTCTGACAATTCTGAAAAGGCTGACAGATTGAATCTCTACATTGCGGTAAAGTTTCTTCATTTCGTGCCTTACTATTTCTTCAATAGGCAGAAACAATATTTCGTCGCCTCTCTCAATTGTAAAGAATCTTGGCAGATTGCCCGGTATCTGCACAAACGAAATCTTCTTGGTTTCGCTGTCTTCTGAGAAAAGTGTTGAACGGCTTGAATCAGTAACCACACCAAAAATCAATGTTTTGGCAATCAGCACCGGAAATGCATGCGTATGATCGAAGAGCATTGGCGTAAGCATCGGATAGATAGTATAATCAAAATAATCTATCGCTTCTCCCAGTTCATTCTGGTTCAGGTCACTGATTTTAACAAGCTGAAATTTATACTCTTTAAATAATGGTGTCAGCTCTTCTTCAAAAACCCTGTCCTGCTCCTGACAAAACTGTCTGACAGCCGATAATAATGCCTTACGAAAAGGGATTTCACGCAGGCCGGAGTAATCTACGCGCTCTTTGTTATAATCCAGATAATTATATAAACTACCTAAACGAACAGTAAAGAATTCATCAAGGTTTGATGATGTAATGGCAAGAAACTTAAGTCGTTCAAACAGATTCAGGTTTTTCTCTCTTGCCTGGTCCAGCACTCGCTCATTAAACTTGAGCCAACTTAAATCACGGCTGATATAGTTTGATTGTTCTATGCTATCAACATAGCGGCTTATTTTTGATTCAGGTATGGCACTACTCTTATCTTCGTTTTTTGAGGGACTGACTAATCCGTTTAAAAATGAAAAAAGGCTACCTTTTGAGCCTTTTTCATTAGATATATTTTTATTATTCTCTTCCATAGATCGATAACCAATTGTGTTTTGCGAAGTACGGAATTAATGCCAAAATATTCAAGTATTTAACAATAATTTAACAGATTTGTACAATTTTATGTGCAATTTTATTAGTTACATCCACCCAATTGTGCTTTAAAAGTTGCTCCGCCATTTTCTTTAAAACACTGATTCAATTTAACATAGGTCCCAGCCTGATAATTTACTTTTGCTGTACCCTGAACAGTATTTGTAGCTGTAATGCGATACTTAGAAGCTGCTTGAGTTTATGTATGTATTTAATTGACAAAACAGGCTAGTTTGCTAATACAAATAGCTGGAAAAAGGGAATGATTCCAAATGAAACATCAAATTTTCTTTATAATGCCTAAAATAAAACAGCCATCAGATGGGTTCTGATGGCTGTTCGTATCTGGTTATGATTAATTACACTCCCAATAAAATCCGGCTTGGGTCTTCCAGTAATTGTTTTACTCTTACCAGGAAGCTCACCGAATCTTTACCATCAATCGTGCGGTGGTCATAGCTTAAAGCCACGTACATAATCGGGCGGATAACGATTTCGCCATTCACAACTACTGGTCTTTCTACAATATTATGCATACCCAGAATAGCTGATTGCGGCGCATTGATAATTGGTGTTGATAGCATCGACCCGAAAATACCACCATTGGTAATGGTGAAGGTTCCTCCGGTCATTTCTTCAATCGTCAATTTATTATCTCTTGCTTTACCAGCCAGGCGTACCACCTCTGCTTCTATTCCTGCAAAGCTTAGCTTCTCGGCATTTCTGATAACCGGAACCACCAATCCACGTGGTGCTGAAACAGCAATGGCTATATCGGCGTAATCGTTATAAACAATTTCATCACCATCAATATAGGCATTTACTACAGGGAAATCCTTCAATGCAATAGCACAGGCTTTTGTAAAGAAAGACATAAAGCCTAAACCTACACCGTGTATTTCTTTGAATTTATCTTTATACTTTGCTCTCAGATCCATGATAGGCTTCATATCTACTTCATTAAAAGTAGTAAGCATAGCCGTTTCCTGTTTCACAGCAACCAGGCGTCTAGCAATCGTTTTGCGAAGGCTAGTCATTTTTTCTCTGCGAGAGATTCTACCTTCTACACCTGAAGAAACCGGAGTGTTCAATGAAGCTTTTGGCTCTGCTACTGGCGTCGGTTGTGGTGTGGCTGGTGCTACTGGCTGTGCAGGAGTGGGAGTAGCTTTCAAGGCATCTTCTTTCATGATACGCCCACCTACGCCTGTACCCTGAACAGATGCCGGGTCTATACCTTTTTCTGCCAATACTTTCGCTGCAACCGGAGACGGATGACCTGCAGCATAATTATTACTTGCTGCCGGAGCACTTCCGCTTTCTTGTGCAGCAGGCTTCTCTGCCACTGCCGGAGCAGCGCTTGCACCACCTATAGCAATTTTTGCCACTACACCACCAATCGGAACTACCTGCCCGGCCTGTGCCACAATTGTTAATACGCCGCTTTCAGGCGATGGAAGTTCAAAAGTAGCCTTGTCAGATTCAAGTTCGCAAATCACTTCATCCATTTTCACCGTATCACCATCTTTTTTACTCCATGAGGCAATCGTTACTTCTGAGATAGACTCCCCTACTGCCGGAACTACCACATCTATGGTTTTGCCCTCAGCAGGTGCAGCTGGCGTTGACGTATTTGCCACAGGGGCAGCAGTTGGTTCAGCTACAGGGGCTGGTGTCTTTTCTTCTTCCTTAGGAGCAGGAGCCGGCTCAGGAGCAGGACTTGCTGCCTGCGGTTTATCGTTCGTTGTTTCAATTTTACAAATCAAAGCGCCGATAGGGAGCGTTGTGCCTTCGGCAGCTACTATTCTTAAAATTCCGTCGGCTTCTGCGGGAAGTTCGAAGGTGGCCTTGTCGGACTCTAATTCACAGATTACTTCATCCATTTTTACGGGGTCACCATCTTTTTTTATCCATGAAGCGATAGTTACTTCGCTTACTGATTCGCCCACCGAAGGGACTTTCATTTCTATTGCCATAACTTGTTTTATTGCTAAGTTATTGATATCGATATTTAATTTTTAAATACTATTTCTCAAATGCCTTCTCTACAATCTCTGCCTGTTCTTTTGCGTGAATCTTGGTGTATCCTGTTGCCGGAGATGCACTTGACTTACGGGCAATCACATTGCCAATGCCAATTTGCGGGAATTCTCTCAGCACAAACGACCAGTAACCCATATTTTCAGGCTCTTCCTGAACCCATCTTACTTCCGGTTTTTTGTATTTAGCCAGATGCGCCTCTACCTGCTTGGCAGGGAACGGATGCAATTGCTCCACACGAATAATAGCTACATCATTGCGTTTATCTTTTTGTTGTTTGTCAAGCAAATCGTAATATACTTTTCCGCTGCACAATAACACTTTTTTCACCTTTTTAGGGTCTGCATATTCATCGCCTATCGTTTCCTGAAAACGCGTTCCTTCTGTAAAATCTTCCAGTTTTGATACTGCTAATGGGTGTCTCAGCATTGATTTCGGAGACATATGAATACATGGCTTACGGAATGGCAATGCTAACTGACGACGCAGCATATGGAAGATGTTCGCAGGTGTAGTACACACACAAACATACATATTATACTCTGCTGCCAATTGCAGAAAACGCTCAGGACGGGCATTTGAGTGCTCAGGGCCCTGGCCTTCATAACCATGTGGCAACAATAGCACCAGGCCATTCATACTGTTCCATTTCGACTCCGATGCCGCAATGAACTGGTCAATCATAATCTGCGCACCATTCGAAAAATCCCCGAATTGTGCCTCCCATATTACAAGGGCATTAGGATTGGCCATTGAATAGCCATATTCAAACCCCATTACGCCATACTCAGCCAGAAGTGAGTTATAAATCTCAAATTTGCCTTGCTTTTCGTCAATATGGGCTAAATTAGTGTATAACTGATTCGTATCTGCATCGTGCAGAACAGCGTGGCGGTGTGTAAAAGTACCGCGTTGAACATCCTGTCCTGTAATACGCACCACTTTGCCTTCATCCAGAATACCACCATAAGCCATTAGCTCACCGACAGACCAGTTGAAAGGTTTTTCCTGTGCAAAAATCGCACGTCTCTCTTCCAATACTTTTTCAATCTGTTTCAAGGGCTTAAAACCTTGAGGTACTGTCGATAAAGCTTTACCTATTTTCTCAATTTCAGCAATAGGAATACCTGTAGCAGGAGACTGCTCGAAATCCTCAGGGACTGAACGACGCAGTTTTTCCCAGTCTTCTTCCAGTTTAGGTTTCTGATATGGAAGTTGTTTTTGTTTTACTTTTGCCAGTAAATCCTGTAGCTCACCTTCAAATTCTTTCTTTAGCTCTTCCGAAAATTTTGCGTCTGCCTCACCACGCTCCATCAACTCCTGCAGATATATCTCACGTGTATTCGGGTGCGTATCAATCACCTTATACATAGTTGGTTGAGTCATGCGTGGTTCATCTGATTCGTTATGGCCGTATTTACGGTAACAAATCATATTCACAAATACATCCCGGTTAAATTCCTGACGGAATTCAGTGGCCAGTTTCATGGCATAAACCACAGCCTCCGGATCATCACCATTGACATGGAAAATCGGTGCATCAATGATTTTAGCAATATCAGTACAATAAATTGACGAACGGGCATCTTCAAAATCGGTAGTAAAACCAACCTGATTGTTAATCACAAAATGAAGGGTACCACCGGTATAATATCCCGGAAGGTTCGACATCTGGGTTACTTCATATACGATACCTTGCCCTGCTATAGCTGCATCGCCATGAATAACTATTGGCAGAATTTTATCATAAATATCATCACGGTCGTTGGGCTTCACGGCCGCTTTATCATAGTGTGCATCGGCTCTGGCACGTGCATATCCTACTACTACCGGATTAACCGCTTCCAGGTGTGATGGGTTAGCCATCAGTTTTAAACTTACTCTTTTACCTTCCGGTGTTTCTACCTGACTCGAATACCCCATGTGGTACTTCACGTCTCCATCGGTATAAGCATCCAGTTGCACATTTTCTTCAAATTCATTGAAAACCTGCTCGTAAGGTTTTTGCAGAATATTGGTCAGGATATTCAGACGGCCGCGGTGAGCCATACCAATTACTACCTCTTCAACTCCTAATTCGGCACCACGGTTAATAGCAATATCTAAAGCCGGAATAGTTGATTCTCCACCCTCAAGCGAGAAGCGTTTTTTACCCAGAAACTTGGTATGCAGGAAATTTTCAAAATTAACCGCCTCATTCAGTTTCTCAAAAATGCGTAATTTTTGCTCACGGCTGGGGTCAAAATACAAATACTCCTGCTCAATTTTTTTACGCAACCAGCTTTTGGCCTGGCGGTCTCTGATATATAAATATTCGAATCCTATTTTACCCAGATATACTTTAGTTAAGGCATCTACAATTTTGCGCAAGGTGGCAGCCTCACCAAAAAGCTCTATACCCGCCTCGAAAACAGTATCTAAATCTGCTTCAGAAAGATTAAAATCTTTCAGTTCAAGCATAGGCTTGCGGTCTTTTCTCGGACCAATCGGATTTATTTTTGAAAGTAAGTGCCCACGTGAGCGGTATCCTCTGATCAGGTGAACCACCTCCATTTCTTTACGTGTATGTTCAGCACTTGCCGATGCACTAAGTGGGGCTTTGGCAGGTGTCGCAGCCGCAGCTGAGCCATTTGTGCCATTTGTATGTCCATTCCCATTATAAGTCTGACTAAATTCAAACCCTCTAAAGAAATTTTGCCAGCTTTCGTCAACAGAGGCCGGATTTTGTTTGTATTGTTGGTAAATAGCGTCTAATGCAGCTACGTCTGCATTAGCGATGTACGAGAATTGGTCCATTGAAAAATTAAAAAAATTATAAATGATCGTTTCGGGGAACGATATTATTAGTCGTAAAACCTCGGTAACCTGCACAATTCAGGGGAAACTGACAGATATTATTACACAGGCAAACCCCCATTTGCCAAAACGTTGCAAAGTTACAGTAAGGTATTCAATAAAATAACAATTTTTTCACTAAAATCATTGTCTGTTACCAGATAATTGACGTGAAAACTTTTTCCGTTTATCTTTTTCAAAAAGCAAGCGCCAAAAGTTCAACTCTTCTCAAATAAAAAATCCCTCTTTTCAGAGGGATCCTACATTAATAATATTTCAAACGGCTGTCTCCGCTATCGTCACGTATAAACTCGTATCGGAAGTACAACTGCAATACCCCTCCTCTTCTAATTGTGCCGGCAGAACCTGAAGTAGTAGCATAGGTAAAAGGATTGGCATCGTAAGATGCTCCTAAACGGAAGCTATTAGTAAACTGGAATTCAGCCATGGGTATTATCTTATTTTCCTTTGCTCCCAGGGGGTTGGATTCAGAGCGATACAGTATCCCCAGACCGACGCTCTTTTTAATCCATACTTTAGCGCTTATAAAAAAGTTTGCCTTGGCATTAGCATTGGTCTCCAGCATACCGCTTACATTCATCATAGTACTTTCGATTTCACCCAATGAAAATCCGACCATTGTATAAAGTGGCTTTTTTGTGTAAAATGGCTGAGATTTACCAGTTATAAGCGATGGCTTTGATAGGCTAAAAAAGAATTTTTCTGTAGTCAGTAATCCTCCCAGTCCGGCATATGGAAATAACTGTTTTGCACCTGTGCTTGTAATAACCGGCTGATATATAAATCCTCCGTCCACCCCCAGAGCTAAGGTAAAAACATCACCAAATTTTTGTCGGTAAGCATACGAGAGTTTAGCGCCTGCATTATTAAAACCATCAATATTACTATTATATGCCTGTAGCCCCAGGCCTCCTCTACCTTCGTTTACAGGACCATCCATTGAAAAAAGCTGATAAATCTGTTGAGGGCGAATGGTACCGGCAAACCGATTCCCAAGCATGGCATTCAGACTAAAATTATCTCTTGCGCCTGTCATGGCTGGGTTCAAAGCCAGAAAATTAAACTGAAATTGATCTTCTAAAGCAGTTTGTGCCTTAACCACCGTAGCAATGGGTAAGAATAGTAAAAAAAGGTATTTTCTCATCATCAGTATCCAGACATTTGTTTGTTAAAGCAACAAAAATAAAACCAATTTTAGAAGTAGAAATTAGAATACGATGAAATTTCAGTTAAAAATGGTGCAGATGCCTGAGCACCCATGCGGGTTACTGATAGTGATGCCGCTTTGCAGGCCAGTTCAAGAGCAGACTTCCAGTCATT
>CALRLN020000222.1:0-8621 GCA_943368675.1 Chitinophaga pinensis
TTCTTCCTGGAATTGGTCAGACAGACTACTTTTCTCATTCATGTCGACCTCAACAACGTAGATATTTTTGTATTCGGCCTTAGCCTTTTCAACTTCTTTTAGAGTAATTTTTGACATTTTAAATGCTATTTTAAAGTGGTTTAAAATAACATTCTCACCTGAATGAGAATGTTATGGATAATGTTTAGATGGCTTTAGATTACACCGAATCAATCACCTTTTTAATTTGTCGCTTCTGTCGAACCTTTTCCCAGACTCCGTACTTACCACCGCCAGGGCTTTCAGTATTTCCCCCTACGGTTCGAAAAGTAAATACTCGTGGATTTCGATTGTAGTCCTTTACGATTTCGGCGTGGCTCCATGTAGTGTAGGTTACAACATCCCCAGGTTCAGCTTCATTTTGTGGTTTCAATCTAGCTTTATCAGATTCCCACATTCTTACACTGGCTATGCCAGCCCCGATTTTGACAGGCGGTATAGCGCCACACTTCAAAAGACAATAACCTGTGAAGGCTGCACACCAGGGCTTGTAACGCCAATCTGCTTTAACAAGGTTCTTCTGGCCGACTACTACAAAGAAAGTGTCTATCATCGGATGGTCGTTTCGGCCTGTTTTTTCGACAACTACTCCGACCATACTTTCAGCGGTTGTAACAATACAGTCACGTTTGGCCTCCTCAACAGCAGCTTGGTTTTGGGTTTTGTTTAGGTGAATATCACCATGAGCGCCAGTACGAAAAGAAACGCAAAGCGCCATAATTGCTCCGAGGCAAATCGCAATCGGAATTCGGGAGACGAGGCTGCCCAATCTTGTTTTGGTGAACATAAAGAATTGATTTTTGAGTGTACATACTTATATTGCTCAGGAAATAAGAGCCTCAGACCAATAAAACCTATACCAATCGCAACGACCTCTATTAATAGGTTTATATACATCCGCAAAGGGAAACTGTCAAACATCAATGATACAGAATCATTTGCTTTGCCAAAAAGGGATAAAATGGCAAGATAAAGCACAACCAGGACAACAGCAGTTCCACCCATCACACGAATGAGATAGCTCGTGTTTTCTCCAAACAAACCGCCAGAAGGCTCTTTTGCTTCAGATTTATAAGCATATACCTCTTCTTTGATTGCTTGGGCTTTAACTGTTGACTCTGGCGTATCTATAACAGGAGACATTGAAGAAGCACTAACACCAACACTGGCCACAAATTGCTTAAATGCCTGAAACTGTTTTCTTTCCTCTGCCTCAGCTTGTTCTTTAGCAATACGAATGGCTTCATCCTCGTCACGCTTTTTCTTTTCTGCCTCCAGTTGTGCTATACGAAGTTGATTTTCCTCAGCTTCTTTTTTAGCTAGTTCTAGCTCCTCCTCAACTGTGAGTTGAGCTACTTTTTTGGTAGAACCATTAGCTGGAGTGGCTGGCTTTGTTGATATGGCCGTTATCGTTGGCGCACTCATTGGCCGGGTTTTGATATTTGTGCTTAATCCTTTGTCCATTTGAAAAGTAATTGTTAATTGTTTGATTACAAATAATTGATAGAAGTACAGATGAATGGCAATTCCACTTCAGCAAACTTGTCGCCTTGCTTGTAGTCTTCACCAGTTTCTGTAATTCTGCAATTGTTAAAAACACGGGTTGAAACTTTCCCAAGTTTCTCGAAAGCCCATTGAATACTCAGATTTTTAAGGGCTTTTACACCAGCGTCACCAGTACCAATCAATTTATCCAGCTCCGATTGATGACACTTGATTGTACCTTCAATTTTCCGGTTCCCATCTTGTATACCGATCGCTTCGCCACCTTTTCCATAAATTTGTTCACTTTCTATTGAGTCTTTATAGCTCACGCCTGTACAGGCCATCATCACTTTTCCGTTAATACTGATAGTGATGTCGTTCCAGGAGAATTCATCTGAAGTAAATGCTGCCATTTTAATTTAGGGGGTTTTGAAATCCAAGTGAAATCTCTATTGCCTTCTTATATCCTACTGGAGTAATCCTTACAACAATGGTTAGTTTGTCGGTTGAAATCACGTTCTGATTAGGGTCAATGTAAACGCCAGCTGCACTACATTCGCCAGGGTTAACCATCTGTAAGGCTAGTGCATTATCCATAATTTGGCGTAGGTATGCCACATGAGTAGCAGACAATTTTCCATCTACAGATACCTCAACCTCGTCATTTATCTCATTTGAGTAAATGGCGTATATTAGCGTAATAGCCTTGTTGATTACTCGGTTATTAGCAATACTCAAAAAGTCGTCTGTGGTTGAAGTCGCAGTCGGGTCATCAGCAAAATAATACCCGGCTTTGCCAACATATTTGCGAAAAACGATATACCCTTTATCATGTGCAACAGTAACCGCTGAAGGCAAGCTTTCTATGGATGCTCCATTTGTGAAGAAACCTGCTGATATGTTTAAAGCACCATCTTTCACCCTGCCACCGTTCCTTTGCACTGGAAGTTTTGCCCAACGACCCAACGCCAAACCAACAGCAGCCGATTTTTTGCCGCTGACAGTTGTACTTAGCACAACACTCACTTTGCTATTCGTATACGTGCGTAAATCGGTTAAACCTGACGCAACACCATCCCAGCCCCTTGCATCCACGAATGTCTGAAACGGCTTAAACTGTCCAGCGTATTCTAATGCTAGTGCTTGCGCCTTTGGTAGCGCAGTATGTACATCAGCATCAACACCACCTGTTGAGGTTTGAGAATAAGTGATTGACGGGTCAATAAATCGATTGATAGCAAGCAGCCTGATTCTACCATCAGCTGCATCTAGCAACTTTCTGGCACTGTTACTAGAAGTAGCAGGGTCAAGCAACTCAGTCATAGTTTTGGTATGAGCCACCGTCATAATCCAAAGTTCTGCACCCGAACCAGCCTCGTCATAGAATTCCTTGATTTGCTGCCAGGTATCTACTTTGTCCGTTACGTCATTGGCTTGTGTCAATCCCAAAGTTTCCGCTTCCTTTAAAGCGAAAATTTGCTTTGGCGTGTATAACGGAATACCTGCCTTTGCAACACCCACTACAATCAATCCGGCTACACCGTCAGCAGTTGTAGGCGTTCTGCCTAAATTGCCGTTTTCAATTACAATATTTACTCCTGGAAGGCCCATTGTATTTTAGTTTTTCACCTTACCAGTAAAGTAAGGATTCTTTAAAATGCGTTAATTATTGAGGATTATTCTCTTGGTCGTTACCGCCTTCAGAGTCGCTGTCATCGCCCTCTTCTGATTCTTCTTCAACTTCAGAAGTTGCGGCGGCTTCTTTTTTTGCTGTCCCCTTTTTAGGGTTATCTTTCTTTGTGCCTGGTGCAGGCTCAATTACTACCTCTGAACGTAAAATAACCTTTTTCTTTACGTTGAAGTGTTCGCAATAGGCATCTGCCTCTGATTCTTCAAGGAAGAACTCTGAATTGCCCGCTTGAAAGCATTTCTCTGCCTTTGGGTACGATTTGAATATTTGTGCTGCTGTCATTACGATTTTAAAATTTTAATCTCCAGAAGCAACCTGAGCCTTTCGACTCAGGCGCCTCAGAGTTCGGTTTTCGGGAGTATGTTGTCTTAAATGATTAGTCTAAAATTAGGCAGCAGCGGCCTGTACCAAAGCAACTACACCTTTACCATCAGTCTCTGCTTTTCTGCCACCTGCCATCACCTCCATTGAAAGAATATCTCCAAAATGCTCAGCTTGTCCAGGGTTATGGAATACCCACATATTTCCCACACTACGACCGACGAAATCAGGATGCCAGAACAAAGAGGCATCATTGTCTGTAGTTGCAGCTAATGCAGAAGGAAGTTTAGCAACTGGAGTCGATGCGTTTGTATATCTGAGAGCTGTAGAACGAACAAATATTTCAAACCCTGCAATTCTTAAAACAGCGCCTTCAGTATAATTTGCCAATAATGCCGAAAGCGTTGGATTCCCTTTAATATCTGGGTCAAGTAGTAAATCTTGCTTTGCAGAAGCTGATAATAACGCTACTCTTCCGCTTTGTGGAATATTTAACGTATTCATCATTTTATCAATAACCAGAAGGTCTGCCAATTTGTATCTTTTACGATTGCCGGTTGCCCCATCGACGCCACTTATGGTTGCATCTACAGCATCGCCACTTGTGCGTACAATTCGATTGGCCGCTTCAGGTCTCCAACTATACAGAATATCTTCGGCAGCATATTCTTTAATATTAGCCATGTCCTGGCTAATCACAGACTGGAGTTTTGGATAGGATAATTGAACTTTTTCAATTTCCCTTACACGTTTTGGATTTGTAGTATAATCCACCATGTCATACGAGATGTCACTGTCAGTTCTTTCTTGCGATAATGCCGGAAAAGAACTTCTATTTCGTTCCACACCTGATGCAGAACCAGATTGGGGGATAACAACTGTTTTTACTCCAGCTTGAACATGCTCATCCCAATTTTTTGCCTTATTTAGAAAAGCGTTATCCTTAAATAACTGCTCTCTAATTTCTTTAAGCCAAATGCTTCTTTCTAAAGCCATATTTGTTTATAGAATTTTTATTGTCTGAAAAATTAAAATAATGCTTAGGTACTAACTTTAGGCAATTTCCGGACTCGGTTTGTGTCCAAACGCTTCCTCAAAAAGCAAAGAATACTTATTGAAATTGCCTTTTGCCATATTATAAAGTCCGTCCGGGTCTTTTTGAGACCAATCTGAAAAAGACCATGCTTCACGTCCTTTAGGTAAGCCGCCTTGTTGATGACTTCTCAAAGCATCATTCAAAGACACAGGCTTAACTAAGCCGGAAAGCGTATCCTTGAATAAATCAAAATCAGCATCAGCCAATTTTAGATACTTGTCCTTTAATTCCGCTTTCAGGCGGCCATCTGCAATTGCTTCGTCAGTTAGCTTAACAGCCTCTTGTTTTTGCTTTTCAGCCTGTGTTCTCTTGAAGTTTTGCAACTCAGTTTCGGCTGAAGATTTTTTTCCGATTGCCTCTAAAATTTCGGCTTCAGTAGCATCGTCGGAAAGATTAAGTACTTTGGCAATTTGTTTCAAATCCATGTTTTTCAAAGGTTTTTGAGGCGTCGGGAATCTATCTGATAGCTTTACACCTTCACCGAGTTTAATTTCTTTGTCGTTTTCGTCAACAAGTCTCACCAATGCACCGTGATTTGATGGGATACTAACAATACTTGCCTCTCTAAGCTGCCATTTGTCAAAAACAACTACTTCTTCATTGTCTTCTTCAATATGCCATTCAATTGGCCGTACCGAAACAGAGGCTGCTTTAATGAAGTTTCTTTCTACCTTGCCAGCAATCTCCTTAGCAAATCCATCCTCTAAGTCAAATACAGGGTCAGCTACCCATTCATTATTCTCAACACGAAGATTTTCCCAACGGCCAATAACCTTATAATCATCGTGCATGAAGAGCATTACAGGATTCTTTTGAAACTGTACAATATCTCCACCAGCGGTTTTAAGGATAATTCCGTATGTATTTTTCTCTTCTGTACTGAGTGTGAATGAGGTTTTGCTCATGGACGAAAACGTCTGTTTTTAAATGTTCTGCTGCGAATTTCCGCCTGTTTTTCTGCCTTTACAAACATTATAAATACAGGGTTACCAGCTTTTGGTTACCCTGTAAACTTGCCCTTTCGTACACACATGAAAGGCGAATACCTTTGAAGAAAAAACACAAATTCTATGACCGACAAAGAGATAGCTCGTGAGCTTTTTTTTCTTGACAAACCTCAAAAAACAATAGCTTCTATTGTTAAGAAATCCGAACAAACAATCAGTAAATGGGTGGAAGAAGGTAATTGGGATGAAGAGCGAGCTTTACAAAAGGCTTCTGAAAAAGGCATCAAAAAACGCATTCTGGCTTTAATCGATTACGAACTACAGGTAATCGAAGAAGAAACCCAGGCAATGCGCCGAGAAGGTGGCAAACTCAAGCATATTGATAAAGGACACGTGGATGCCCTAAGTAAACTTCTATCCGGCGTAAAATCCAAAGAGCTAACCTTTGCCGAAAAAATCAAGCTTGTGACAGACTTTACAGAATACATCGCTGACCAGAATCCGACATTAGCAAAAGAGCTAATCAAGTACAGCGACTCATTCATTTACAAGATTTCAAAGGAAAAATAGAAATGTCTTTAAACAAAGAACTTGAACGCTACGAAGAGCTTAAAAAGAGAATCAAACGCTCTACACCTGTTCCTGTAAACGAATCCGCTTTACAGAAACAAAAACGTGTAGATGATTTGCTAGGCTCGTTCGACAAGTTCTGCAAATACTATTTTCCAGTTTTCCTTGACCCTGCTACAGGAGGTGCTGAATTTGGCTGGTTCCACAAAAAGGCCGCCAAAGAAATCATTGCAAACCCCAATATTTTTGCAGTACTGGAGTGGCCTCGTGAACACGCCAAATCGGTTTTTGCAGACATACTCCTACCTCTTTATCTGAAAGCCAAAGGCGAAGTCTCAGGGATGGTAATAGCCTCAGCAAATAAAGAAAAAGCAAAGGGGCTACTAGCGGATATCCAGGCGCAATTTGAATCAAACCAAAGGTATTTAAACGACTTTGGCGAACAGTATAACTTTGGCAATTGGGCTGATGGCCACTTCATCACAAGAGATGGTGTTGGCTTTTGGGCAATCGGAAAAGGAGAATCACCACGTGGTTTACGTGAGGAAGAAAAACGCCCGAATTTCTTGGTTATTGATGACCTGGATGATGACGAAGAAGTAAGAAATGCCGACCGGGTAGAAAAAACCCTGGACTGGCTTAGAGGCGCTCTTATCGGAGCGATGGCCTTACTCCAAAGCCGTATCCTGATGGTCGGCAACCGGATAGCAAAAAACTCAGTCCTGTCAAATGTCGTTGGTGATGTAAACGAAGACGATGTCAAAAATCCCGACATTTTCCATCTCAAAGTCTTCGCCCTGGAAAACCCAAAAACCCATGCTGAAGACCAAAGCGAAACTGGAGTACCTGCTTGGAAAGAACGCTACACCCGAACAATCCTTCAGGCTCGTTTTGTCAAGGTCGGATATCGAATGACCCAGCGTGAATACTTCCACCGCCAGGTTGAAAACGGCAAAGTATTTAAAAACGAATGGCTAATCTATGGCAAACCTCCAAAGATTTCAGATTTCGACGCTATTGTTACCTACACAGACCCTTCGTTTAAAGATTCCAAAAAAAATGACTATAAAGCCATAATTGGAGTTGGGAAATTAGGAAATCGCTGGTGGATTCTTGATTGTTGGGTTCGTCAGGCAACCAGGAATGCAATGGTAGTAGCACAATATGATATGGCCGAACGTCTGGAGAAAGAAAACCCTAAAATTCTGAAGCATTTTATTGAAGGAAACCTTAACCAGGAAGCTTTTATCGCTGACTATGTAACTGAAAGCGAAAATAGAAATTATATGCTTCCGATAAATGAAGACAAAAGAGATAAGCCGAATAAGCAAGGCAGGATTGAAAGTATCTCAGTTTATTTTGAACGCTCTTTGATTTTCATTAATGAAGCTATAAAAGGCACTTTTGACTACCAAAACTTTAAAGCCCAACTAATTGGCTTTCCAAACGCACATGATGATGCTCCTGATGCTCTTGAGGGTGGGATGTGGAAGTTGAGGGAAATAGGTCACAAATCCGCTCCAGCCACAAGCGGTGGTTCCCGTCGTAAAAACAGCTTTTAATTAACTTTTAAATATTCAATTTATGTCAATTTTCAGATTTATCGCGGCCAGCAAATCAACGATTGTTGTAAAAAAAGACAATTCAGAACAACTTCTGAAAGAATTTTCTATTGGCTCAACCTCTTCAGGTTGTATTCTGTGTGTGTCTGATGGCTCAATGATTAGAGTAATTAATGATTCAGACGTGGTAGAATTTCATGGTATTGTTCAAGGTTCAGCAAATGTAACAATCATAGATGCTAACGTCCTTGAAGGCGCTCATGGAGAATTAGAAATAGAAGGTGATGTCACATGGCTTACTTTCATGAATTATCCTCAACGGTTAATCATCACACAAGAAGCGCCAGCCGAATAAATGAAAAGGGAGCGCACAATCATTAGACTCAGCAGCGATAGGCGCTGCCGGGTCTCTTGTCCAAAATCTACAATAAAGAACGGCCAGTGTCATTGCGCCAATCGAATTGAGGACGAAAAGCAAAGCAATCAATTACCAACCAAAAACACTAACACGATGAAAGGCTTAGTACTTATCTCAGACGAAGTAAATGAAGTAAAAATTACCATGTACCAATGGGAAAACCGTAATCAAGATGAATCAAATTCTTATCCTTACGTAAAACTAACCAATGGCCAACGATTTTATTTCAACAGGTTTTTATTCCTATAATCATGCCTTATTTAACAGCAACAGATTTAAACAGCTCCTTGTATCCTGAAATACAAACAGCTATTGCTAGAGGTCAAACAACGACTATAGAAATACACATAAACGAAGCCCTCGCTTATGTGCAATCAAAACTGTCGGTGAGATACGACATGATAACTGAACTGCAAAAATCCGGTACAGCTCGTAACAACCTTTTGTTAAAATTTATAAAGGATATTGCAATCTATTACATATATGACCAGGC
>CALRLN020000223.1:0-8580 GCA_943368675.1 Chitinophaga pinensis
GTAATTGCCAAAGTAGATGGCAAAGAATACAGAAACCTGGCAACAGCAGCCTTTGAACCTGAAAAAATACAACCTGCGGTGGAATTACCTTCAGACTTTGTACAATTCTGGGATAAAGCCAAAGCTGATTTAGCGAAAGTGCCGATAGATGCACAAATGACCCTACTACCTGAGCGCTGTACAGAAAAGGTAAATGTGTATCATGTGAGCCTGCAAAACTATCGTGAGTATGGCACAGTGCGTTTATACGGTATTTTATGTGTACCTAAAAAAGAAGGCAAATATCCGGCTTTATTAAAAGTGCCCGGCGCGGGTGTAAGACCTTATGGCGGAGATATAAAAACCGCAGAAAAAGGAATCATTACCCTTGAAATCGGTATTCATGGAGTTCCTGTCACGATGGATCCGTCAGTCTATACTAATTTAGGCGCAGGCGCTTTGAACGCTTACTGGAATTATAATCTGGATAACAGAGACTTATATTATTATAAACGTGTGTATTTAGGTTGTGTACGCGCTAATGATTTTCTGGTAAGTCTACCACAATATGACGGAAAGAATCTGGCAGTTACCGGCGGAAGCCAGGGTGGGGCTTTATCAATCGTTACGGCTGCCCTTGACCCACGTGTGAAATGGACAGCTCCTATTTATCCGGCTTTATCTGACATGGTGGGTTATCTGAAAGGCCGTGCCGGTGGCTGGCCGCATATTTTTGACAAAAACAATCCGCATAATAATACAGAGGCGAAAATCAAAACGGCATCTTATTATGATGTGGTGAATTTTGCCAAACAGTTAAAAGTACCTTGTTTTTACTCAATGGGCTTTAATGATGAGACTTGTCCGCCAACATCTATGTGGGCTGTGTATAATGTCATTAACTCAAATAAGACACTGAAGCTTTATCAGGAAACTGGACACTGGACATTTCCGGAGGAAAACGAGATTGTTATGAACTGGTTGTATGATCAATTATCAGTAGCCAGATGAAATTCTATGCATTTCCTGTTGTTAGGCACTTATTCTGTTTAATAGCAGGAATATTGGCATATTTTCAGACTCACTATTTCCATACAGCTTTTTACTATTTTGGAGCAGGGCTATTCTCAGCCCTGCTGCTTAGTATCTTCTTTCGCAATGCCCTATTGAGGGGTGTGTCTGCCTGTTTACTACTTTTTATTTCAGGCTGGATCCTCACTTATCATAAAACCGTTATCAACGATTCAGAACATTTTACGAATAAAGGCGTATTTACACATTATCAGGCTATTATTACTTCTAATACTGAGATAAGACCTAAAACTTATAAAGTTGAAGCTGAAATTCAGCAGGTACAAACTTCAGGGAAATGGCAGAAGGCAAACGGGAAAATTTTGCTGTATTTCGACAAAGCAGAAGCTAAAAGGCCACAATACGGTGATATTTTTCTGATAAAGAATATGCCACAAGAAATTGACCCGCCAAAGAACCCCGAAGAATTTGATTACAGGCAGTTCTTACATAATAAGGGTATCTATGCGCATCATTTTTTATGGCAAAAGGAATATTTGCAGATAGGTCATGAGCCACCATCAGACATACTTAATATAGCCTACAGAGCCAATATGTACGCCGACAGCGTTTTTAAGACCCACCTTAAAACGCTCAACGAATATGCCATTACTAATGCCATGGTCGTAGGCACCCGGGATGACATTGACAGCGACTTACTGAATGCCTATTCAGCTTCCGGTGCTATTCATGTGTTATCAGTTTCGGGTATGCACGTCGGAATTCTGTTGATTGTATTAAGATTAATATTTAGTTCAATAAAAGACAGAGGTAATTATGGGAGATGGTCTTTTACCATTATCGTTTTAATTATATTATGGACCTATGCTGTTTTTACTGGTTTGTCTTCTACCGTACTTCGGGCAACTGTCATGTTTTCTTTTATACAGATAGGCACCACTATAAACCGACAGCATAATATATATAATATCCTTGCCATTTCAGCCTTATTATTGCTCTGTTACAACCCCTATTGGTTGGCTGATGTGGGTTTTCAGTTATCCTATCTGGCTATTCTTGGCATTGTATATTTACATCCCTACTTGAATCAGTTAATTAATCCTACTAATCCGCTTATCAGGATTCTCTGGGAAGGCACGATTGTCTGCTTTGCTGCGCAACTATTTACTGCGCCTTTGAGCATTTATTATTTTCATCAGTTCCCGACCTATTTTCTGATTGCGAATCCCTTTGTAGCTTTCTTTTCTTTTGGCATTTTACCTGTGGGTTTGTTATTACTTCTTTTTTCATGGGTTCCGGTTGTCGCTGATGTATTGGCTTTCATCTTAAAGTGGTCATGCCTTTTATTAAATGAAACTATCTTTACTATAGAAAAACTCCCTTTATCAACGATAAAAGGTTTTTCTATTTCTTTACCCGAATTATTGGCATGGTATGGTATTATCTTTTTGATTATCGCATTTTTTCGCCATTCTGAATTAAAGTATTTACGGGTTTCAGTATTCCTGCTTATAGGTCTGGCTATGGTAAATATGTATGAAGATTATCAGCAAAGTCAGCAAAAGGAACTGACATTTCATTTCATTCCGAAACAATCGGGTATCAGTGTGATTGAAGGGAAATCTGTTGCTTTTATTGCTGACTCAGGTGTAGTTGATAATCAAAAAATTTATAATTTCCATCTCAAAAACTATTATGATAGGCAGGGTGTTTCTAATCAGAATCTATTGAATATTGGTACTTACACAAATAAGCAGGGTATGACCTTTCTCGACTTTGAAGGGAAGAAAATCGTATGGCTGCAAAAGCCTTTTAAAGGTTCATTACAGGGCAAGGCAAATTATGTTTTACTCTCTGGCAATGCTATCAGAAATCTGGCAAGTTCTTTTGCTGATTTTCAAACTGAACTGATTATTGTTGACGATTCAAACAAAAGCTATCTGATAGAGAAACTGAAACATCAGGCCGATAGTTTGCGTTTAAATCTTGTAGTGTTGCGTGATACAGGTGCTTTTTCTATAAAAGGCAACTAGCATTTCAATTGATTAATTAAGAATAGTATAGCTTCTAACCCAACCTTATAATGAAATTTAAACTTTTTACTATTCCTCTACTCACCTTTTCATTCGCTGCTTTAGCTCAGGAAACAGATACCACTACGGCTGCCAAACAGCTAAGTGAGGTAATTGTAAGAGGGTTTGAAACCGAAAGAAAACTGACTGAAACAGCCGCTTCAGTGGGAGTGTTGACCATTAAAGACATCGAACGGTTTCAGAATACAACATTAGTGCCTGTTTTTAATACTTTACCCGGTGTGCGTATGGAAGAACGCTCTCCCGGATCTTATCGCCTTTCTATCAGAGGAAGCTCAATTCGTTCACCATTCGGTGTTCGTAATGTAAAGATTTACTGGAACGATATTCCATTGACTGATGGAAATGGCAATACTTTTCTGAATGCCATTGATATGAATACTGTCGGCAATATAGAGGTAATCAAAGGGCCAGCGGGTAGTATCTATGGCGCAGGAACAGGCGGGGTTATTCTATTAGGAGGCAACAAAGCTGATGCCGCACAAAGTTCTAAAGAAAAACCTACAAGCTATATTAATACCTCATTAGGCTGGGGAAGTTTCGGGCTACAGAACCGTGCCATTTCCTGGAATCTGGCTACTGAAAAAATCAATTCAGTTGTGAGTTATGCGCATGTACAATCTGATGGCTACAGGGAGAATAGCGCTTTGGTAAGAGACGTATTAAGCTGGCGTTCTAATTTCTTTGCTTCATCGCACAGAACCCTCAATGTATCGGCCTTGTATTCAGATATGCACTACCAGACTCCCGGAGGACTTACACAAGCGCAAATGGATTTGAATCCCCGTTCAGCAAGACCATCTACTCCGGCTATCCCCGGGCCGATTGCACAGAAGGCAGGAATTTATCAGAAGCTATTTAATTTAGGGCTTTCGCAGGAATATCGCTTTAATGAACATTGGACAAATGTTACGGCCATATATGGCACGATTTCAGAATTGCAGAATCCGTTTATTACCAATTATGAAATCCGTAATGAACAAACCTTTGGTGGACGTTCCCGCACTACTTATGCTTTTCATACAGGTAATTTATCTAATCGCCTCACAATTGGTGGAGAATTTCAGAAATCAAGCTGGGTAATCAGAAATTTTGGCAATAGAGGTGGCAAAATAGATACTCTACAAACCAACGACAATGTAGGTTCCTTGAGTTATTTCGTATTTACGCAATTAGAAACAGAGCTGCCGCAAGACTTTATTCTGACTATCGGAGCTAGTTATAACCGTGTAAAATATGATTTTCTTCGTATTTCAGATGCACCTAATATCAAGCCTATAGATAAATTCTTACCCTCTGCTTTTTTACCGAGGGTAGCTCTATTGAAGAAGATAAAAGACAAAATAGCCATTTTTGCCAGTGTGAGCAGTGGTTTCTCTCCACCCTTAGTAAGTGAGTTTATAGCGGGTTATCAGAGTACGAGCTTTTTGCCCTCTCTTGCTTCTGAAAAGGGCATCAATTATGAAATTGGTACAAGAGGGTATTTATTTAATCGTCGTCTGTCTTTTGATGCTACGGCTTATGCATTCCGCTTACAGAATACCATTGTGAGACGGGTAGACGAAGCAGGCAGAGAAATATTTGCCAATGCCGGAGGTACTACTCAAAATGGTTTGGAAGTACTTTTAAATGGTTGGTTAGTAAAGAACACAGAAGCTACAGCCATTCAGGAAGTCCGGCTTTTTACAAGTTTTACATTAGCCGATTATCAGTTTAAGAATTATAAACAATTACAAACTGATTTATCTGGCAAAAGCCTGACAGGAGTACCTCATAATATATGGGTATCAGGGTTTGATATGACCACCAAACCCGGTTTTTATCTGAACTCGACCATTAATTTTACCGCCCGTATCCCGGTGAATGATGCCAATACCGTTTATGCCAATAGTTATTGGTTGTTAAACGCCAGAGTAGGTTATCAGAAAACATTTAAGCCTTTAGCCCTTAATATATATTTTGGCGGTGACAATTTACTAGATAAACTATATAGCCTGGGTAATGATTTAAACCCTGTAGGTAATCGCTTCTTCAACCCTGCCCCTACCCGAAACTGGCAGGTTGGTGGGAATGTGAGGATATATCTATAAAACGAAAGCGGGTCTTAAAAGCCCGCTTTCGTTTTATTCACCTGTATTTTACTTAACCGCCTTTATCATCTTCAAACAAACCGGCATTGATACTTTTATCTCCTTACCTGTTGGAGTTAAAGTCCCTTTTACCGAATCCCGTTTAAAAAGTACAATATTATCGCTATCCTGATTGGCTACTAATACCCATTTTCCACTCGGGTCAATCATAAAATTGCGGGGAGTTTTACCTAAAACTGATTCATTTTTGATATAGGTAAGTTTGCCCGTTTTCTGATCGATGCTATAAACCACTACATGGTCGTAAAAACGATTAGAGCCATACAAAAACTTGCCATCCGCCGAGATATGAATATCTGCGCATGAGTTCTTCCCATTATAATCAGGTGGTAGCGTAGAAAGCGTCTGAATTTCCTTCAAAGCTCCATTGGCATAATTATAGGCTGTTACCGTAGCGTTTAATTCCTGAATCACATAAGCCCATTTGCCATTCGGATGGATTGTAAAATGGCGGGGCCCCGCCCCATCTACTGTTTTAGTAAATGCAGGGGTTCCGGTGGATAAATGCCCTGTTTTTGAATCAAGTTTATAGCTTACGATTTTATCAATACCCAAATCAGGCACAAATACGTCTACATTATTAGGGGCAATATTTACTGAATGCACGTGCGGTTTTTCCTGACGGCTGACGTTCACACCTTTTCCTTCATGATTAATCGTTTGGGTCGGTGCGCCTAATTTACCATCTTTTTGTATGGGTAATACTGACAGGTTACCCCCCATATAATTTCCAACCAAAGCCCATTTACCTGTTTTGTCAATTGAGATATGGCAAGGGCTGGCTCCTCCAGCTGATTCTGTATTCAGTTTTGTCAGTTTGCCTGTTTTATTATCAAAACCGTAGGCATTTACCGTGCCGTCCTGTGTTTCACCTACAGCATAAACAAATTTCTGATTGGGTGCAACTGCTAAAAACGTAGGGTTTTTAAGTCCGCTGGTTTTATCTATCATTTCAGAAAATTCTCCGGTCTTTGTGTTAAATTTATACACATACATTCCGTCACTTCCTTTATTGGTATAGGTACCAACTATCAGGTAATAGTCGTTTTCTTGTGAATAACTGTTAAATGGCATCATTAAAAGAAAAGTTAAACAGGAGAGACAAATAGTTTTAAATGACATGGTTGAAGACAGGTTGAATAGTTAATATAAAATCTACCAAATATAGATACTTTTTAGGTTTTTTGTTTATTTGCAGCTTTCAAATACAAATATGCAAAACCTGATAATTACTACCGTAGAAAGCGAAGCCGATGTGAGAGGAATTCTGGCACTTCAGCAAAAAAACCTAAAGAAAAACCTGACACCCGAACAAATTGAGAGCCAGGGTTTTGTAACAGTAGAGCATGAGTTTTCGGTTTTAAAGGCTATGAATGATGCTCAACCAAGTGTAATTGCAAAAAATGGTGACACTGTGGTAGGTTATTGTCTGGCCATGTTACCGAAATTCCGAAACGATGTGCCGGAAATAAAAAGCCTCTTTGATACCATTGATTTGATAGAATTTGAAGGCCGTCCCCTTAAAGAATTTAATTACGTAGTGATGGGACAAGTTTGTGTCGGTGAAGGCTACCGAAGCATCGGGCTTTTTGATAAGATGTACCAGAAACTACGCGAGCAATTATCAGATGAATATGAAATGTGCATTACTGATATTTCGTCCAGAAATATACGTTCACAAAAAGCACATACACGTATCGGTTTTCAGAATATCAGGGATTTTAATGACACCGAACTGAATGAAATATGGCGGGTAGTACTATGGGACTGGCGAACCTAATGTCAGCAATAATCAGATTGTAGGGGTGCTCAAACCATCGTAATTTTGATACATCAAACAATCAGAAACAAGATGGAAACTATCGAAAATCAAGAGGTCATAGATTATAACAGAATAGAGAAGGCTATTCATTTTATTGAAGAAAACTTTCAGAATCAGCCAAGTCTGAAAGAAATTGCCGATCATGTGGCCTTGTCAGAGTTTCATTTCAACAGGCTTTTCAGTAAGTGGGCGGGTACAAGCCCACAAAGATTTATGCGTTTTCTGACCAAAGAATTTGCCAAAGAAAAACTGGCCAAAAGTGATAATCTATTAGAGGCTACATTTGAATCAGGGCTTTCGAGTACAAGCCGTTTGCACGATCTATTTGTCAGTTACGAGGCCATGACTCCTGCAGAATTTAAGTCTAAAGGTGAAGGGCTTACCATTCATTACGGTATCCATGAAACACCATTCGGCCAATGTCTGATAGCTGTTACCGGTAGGGGCATCACAGACTTGCGTTTTCTGGAGAATGAAGAGAAAGAAGAGGCAATTAATCAACTTAAGGAAGATTTTGCCAGAGCTGAAATTATTTCCGATAACAATTTTACGAGGCCATTTATTGAGCAGATATTCTACGAAACCGGGAATACTGATACACCTGTCACACTCTTATTAAGGGGAACCAATTTTCAGATAAAGGTTTGGGAGGCTTTATTAAAGATACCTTTCGGACAAATGGTCAGCTACGATGTCATTGCTCAGGCCATTGGTAAACCTAATGCGCATAGAGCCGTCGGAACTGCTATTGGTAGTAATCGATTGGGCTATATTATTCCATGCCATAGAGTATTGCAGAAAGTCGGTGGTATTGGTGGCTATCGTTGGGGCACTACCCGCAAGAAAGCCATTCTGGGTTGGGAGATGGCAAGGGCCTAATCAGGTTCTCTTTCCAAAGCAAATATTCTTTTCTCATACAAACAGCACAGGGGCGATAACCTAAATTAACCGCCTCTGTTTCGTTTTCAAAAAACACTCTGTTTTCAGCTTTCATTCTCTTGCCAGCCCTACAATCTAATTGGCCGTATATTTTCAGTTTTCTGTTTCCTCCTAAAGCTATTTCTGCGCTTTGTATCATCAAGAATAAAGCCTTTGATCGTGCAAAAGCCTTATCGCCTAAATCTGTATGCCGTATCATTGCGCATCATGAAAAATGATTCCCAGATTGATTCTTTCCCCACTACGTACTTCACTTACGCCATGCCGCATAGTAGTTCGGTAATAGCCTTTTGTACCTAATACCGGACGAAAATTAGTAGTAAAAATAACTGCTTCGCCTTTATTGGGGTGTAACACCACAGGTTTCGACTGCATACGGGGTCGGTTCTCTACCATTACAAATTCTCCACCTGTATAATCGACGTTTGCCTGAGTAAGGAAGGTCACCATTTGAAAAGGGAAGTATACTTCCCCATACAAATCCTGGTGCAATGCATTCCAATCCCCTGTATGGTATTTCAGAATTAAGGGAGTCGGTCGGTTCTGCCCTGCCTGATGGCATATT